>CAMLCX010000623.1 GCA_946478635.1 uncultured Pseudomonadota bacterium | reverse complement strand
GCCAAGCCGGACGGGTTGACGTTTGGCTCGGTCCTGCCCTCGCTCTATTTCGATCAGCTGGTCGGACGTTCGGAGGTGCAATTCGACTGGGCCAAGTTTGCCTGGCTGGGAAGTTTCGAGAAATCGAACAATTTGCTTTACATGCGCAGCGATAGTCCGTTCAAGACGATTTACGATGTCACCAAAGCCAGCGAAGCTCCGAAGTGCGGCTCCACGGGCACCGGCTCGCCGTCGTACTATCTGGTCAAGCTTCTGAACGAGGCCATCGGCGCCAAGTTCGATATTGTCACCGGCTATAAAGGGGGACAGGAAATCGACCTGGCGGTGGAGAAGGGGGAGGTGCAGTGCCGCGCTTTCACCGTCACGACTTATTTTGCCCGGGAGCCCTTCATCAGCTGGCGCAAGAGAAACTTTGTGCGGGTGTTGTTTCAAACCGGCAAAAAGCGCGATGCGCGTTTGGCGGACGTGCCGACGGTCGAAGAGCTTATTGCCGAGTACAAGACGCCGGAGGCGACCAAGCGCATGGCGGCCTTGGTGTTGGCTTCCGGAGAATTCGGACGGCCCATCATCGCGACTCCCGGCATACCGGCGGATCGCGTGAAGATCCTGCGCGAAGCGTTCTCCAGGTCGCTCGCTGACCCGGCGCTGCTGGCGGATGCGAAGAAAAGAAGACTCGAAATAGATCCGACCAGCCCTGAAGAGCTGGAGAATCTCGCCAAGGAAGTTTTCACTACCAATCGCGAGATCATTGAACGGATGAAAAAGCTACTCGGCAATAAGTAGCAGAGCCACTGGTCATAACGGCACGGCACTAACTCCCTGTGGCTGCCGGGTCTTATTCCGCGGGCTCTATCGAGAAGATCGGCTTATTTGATAACGAGAGAAAAGCTTTGGTTCTCTCGCTTAGCCCTTTTCGCGGCTCTTTTTTCCATCAAGGTCCTGAGTGGTTTCTTCTTTTCCTGTTTCCTACTGTCCTTACCTTTGCTCATGATTTTTACTCCTTATTCAACACACTTTTGGAACTCGTAGCTTTCAATGCCCTTAGTCTGCATCCTGCGCTGGTTCAGCGACCAATGCTGTCCACTATTGAACAATCCCGAAAATAATTATTGCTTGCTGCCGTCCTACAAGCGGTAGGCATAACACGCTAAAATCACGTGGATTATCAGCGCGGATGAGGAAGCGCAAGTTCGACGCTCGTCTTCCCCAGTGCGACCAGTGGGTTTGTTTTGACCTCTTGGAGATTCAGCTTGACAACTGGTGCGTAGTGGCTACTGTTAGAGAAGTTGTCCTAGGGTTTCCTTCCTCGGTTACCTGAAATTCTTCACGTAAGCCCAAAATCCTTAGCCCTATCATCGGTCCAACCAAGGAGGTTGCAATGTATACGCGCAACGTCAGCATGAAGCTTAAGGTTAATAGCGCGACGGAATTTACCCGCACTCTTGAGAACGAGGTGATTCCAGTGCTCCGCAAACAAAAGGGATTTAAGGACGAGATCACCCTCGTCGCCCCAGAACGTAACGACGCGGTAGCGATTAGCTTCTGGGATAAGAAAGAAGACGCGGAAGCTTACAACCGCGAGAAATATCCCGAAGTCTTGAAGGCTCTGGCCAGGGTGGTTGATGGCACTCCGAAAGTAGAGTCCTTTGAGGTCGCCAATTCAACTTCGCACCACATCGCAGCCAAAGCGGCCTGACCAGGTAGGCCTTCCGGTTCGGGGAGGGGGATAGCCCCCTCCCCGGGTCATTTTGAATAGCAGTGCGTGAAGGCATTCTAAACTCAATCCCTTGTCGTAGTCTCATCATTTGCCGAGTTTCATTGCTTTCGGTCGCGCCAGGAGGCGATCTACATAGGCCTCGAACTTGGGCCGGTCCGGCGGGGTGCCCCATATCCGCTTCCAGATGAACATGGAGCCGATCATGATGTCGGCGGCGGTGGTGAACCAATCCCCGAACAGATACGGCCCGGCGCCCAACTCGTCTTCGATCACGTCCTTGACCGTCTCGGATTCCGGCCAGCCCCATTGGGGCAACGACTGTACCTTCAACAACCTGTCGCCCATGGGCGGTTCGAGCTGAGAAGTCGAGTAGACCATCAGAGAGAGATAGCGGCCCCGTTCCGGCGCGAGATCATCCCATCGTTGAAAACTTCACAAAAACCAGCGCGGCCTGGTCACATCCTTGCCGCAAGTAGATCCTCGTCTTCAGAGCTGGGCTGATTTGCAAAATCTTGGAAGCGGCGCCTTCTTTCCTGGCCGCTTGATTAACCGGATTTTATGCTCTAGTGAAAAAAGCCATTGTGATTAAGATCAACCAGCTTTCCAAATCGTATTTCGCGCGCGAGCTTTTCACCGACGTCACTTTGCAGATGAACGCCGGCGAGCGTTTGGGTCTGGTCGGCCGAAACGGCCATGGCAAATCGACACTTTTCAAACTCATATTAGGACAAGAAGAGCCGGACTCCGGAACGATTACGATCCCGCGCAACTATCGCATCGGCCACCTCGAACAGCATTTGCACTTTATCCAGCCGACGATTTTGCAGGAAGCGGCTTTAGGGCTGCCGGAGGAAGAATCCCATTCAATCTACAAGGCTGAAGCCATCTTGTTCGGGCTGGGATTTTCTCATGGCGATCTCGAAAAAGCGCCGCGCGAGTTTTCCGGCGGTTTTCAAATTCGCATCAACCTGGCCAAACTCCTGCTTTCCGAGCCCAATCTGTTGTTGCTCGACGAACCGACCAACTACCTCGACATCACGTCGGTTCGTTGGATCGCGAGATTTCTCGCCAATTTTAAAGGCGAGCTCATTTTGATCTCCCACGATCGTGACTTTATGGACAGCGTCACGACTCACACCGCGGTTATCCATCGCCAGAAAATTCGCAAGTTCGAGGGCGGCACGGGCAAAGCGTATGCGCAGATCGTTCTCGAAGACGAGATTCACGAAAAAACCCGCGCTAACGAAGACCGCAAGCGGGCCCATGCCGAAGCTTTTATCAATCGGTTTCGCGCCCAGGCATCAAAAGCCAAGATGGTGCAGTCGCGCATCAAGATGCTGGAAAAACTGCCCAAACTCGACGGGCT
>CAMLCX010000622.1 GCA_946478635.1 uncultured Pseudomonadota bacterium | reverse complement strand
TTTTCAACAGCTCGCCGACGTTCACATTCGAAGTCGGATTGAAGATGTTGTAGCCGACCGATATCGCCGTGGTGTTTTCGCGCTGGCTGTCGTGGGCGACTTTGACCTGGATATTGCCCTTCGGAAAGAGCGTGAAAATCAAAAACCGGTTGCCGTCAGGGATATTCTTCACGCCGCGCAGATCGCAATAAATCACGTTGCCTTTCAGAGTCGCGCGCTCGAGCAGGAGCTTGCGCAGCCTTTCCTGCTCGTCGCGAATCCGCTGGCAGCGGCGTTTGACTGCCGGGTCGCTCAACGTTTCTTCCAGCGTCTGATCGCGCAATAGATTGATGATCTTCAACCAATAGGGCTCATCTCCGGCATTTCTCCCGTCCGTGGTCATGGAGATGAGCACGTAGCCCTGGGGATCGAGCACATCGTTCTGTTCCAATTTGCCGGCGTCGATCCGGTCGGCCTCGTGCAGCAAATATTTAATTCGCTCCGTGCCCAGAAACGACAGCATTTCATCGGGCCGAATTTTACTATTGCCTATTGCCTGATGCCTGTTGCCTATCTCCGTATAATATTCATAAACCACCCGGGCGGCGCTGGGCGCGAGGCGAAAGCCGCCTTTGCCGATGACGATCGGCTGGGGAAAATCCGGCGTGGTATTGGTGATGTGGTGATCGAACCAGAGCGTGCAGTTCGGATGATAGGGCAGGTTGGTGATGATGTCGCCGGGGCGAATGTCCACCAGCCCGTCCTGCATGAACTTGGGTTCAACGTACAAATAGGAATCAATCGGCTCGAATTTCGTCACCAGCGCGCCGCAAACCAGTCCGTCGAAGTCCGCCCGTGTGACCAGCCTCATGTTCGAATCGCCTCCTCCACCGGTGTCCACGGAAGATTGAAAGCATTGGCCACGCCTTCGTAGGTGACCTTGCCGCCGTGGGTGTTGAGGCCGCGGGCGAGCGCCTTATTGCGGACGAGCGCGGCGGGGATTCCCCGATTCGCGAGCTCCAGACCATAAGAGAGCGTGGAATTGGTGAGCGCGTAAGTCGATGTGTTGGCCACGATGGCGGGCATGTTGGTCACGCAATAGTGAACGACTTCCTCTTCGACGTAAATCGGGTCGCGGTGGTTGGTCGGCCGGGAAGTCTCGGCGCAGCCGCCCTGATCGATGGAAATATCGACGAACGCCGCTCCCGGTTTCATCCGTCTGACCAGCGCGCGCGGAATGAGCTTCGGCGCCTGCGCGCCGGGAATCAGCACCGAGCCGATGACGAGATCGGCGTCGACGACTTCCTCCTCGACGTTGGCCCGGTTCGACATCAGCGTCGTCACATGACCGCCAAGAATGTCGTGCACATAGCGGAGTTTGGTGAAATTGATGTCGAGGATGCTCACGTAAGCGCCCATTCCCGCAGCGACCTGGCATGCAGCCGTGCCGGACATGCCGGCACCGAGAATCACCACCTTGGCGGGCCGAACGCCCGATGCGCCGCCGAGGAGAATGCCGCGCCCGCCGTTTTCGGCTTGCAGGCACCAGGCGCCGACCTGAATCGACAATCGCCCAGCGATTTCGCTCATCGGCGCCAGTAGAGGGAGTGAGCCGTCGTCGAGCTGAATGGTTTCATAACCGATGGCGGTAACTTTGCGATCGAGCAGAGCGCGCGTCACGGCCTCGTCGGCAGCCAGATGAAGGTATGTGAAGAGGATCAACCCCTCGCGCATGAGCGGAAATTCGGACGGCTGCGGTTCTTTGACCTTCATGACCAGATCAGCCTGTTGCCAGACTTCCTGGGCGTTGTCGACGATTGTCGCTCCGGCGCCCTGGTAGGCGCGGTCGCTGAGGCCGCTGCCGAGGCCTGCGTCCTTCTGAATCAGAACTTGATGATTGCGCGCGACAAAACCGGCTACTCCCGTGGGCGTTACGGCGACGCGACTCTCTTCGGTTTTGATTTCTTTCGGCACGCCGATGATCATAGAAAAAAACTACGCGATGGGCCGGAGAGAGTCAACGTGGAGGTTGGAGCATGGGGTCGCGAACCTGTTGGAGCGGGACTTAACCCAAGACTCCAGTACTCCCATCACTCCAAACTGTGCTTGTTAGCGCGCCACCGACCAGACGAGGATTGCCCAGCCGATCAGGAACGCGAGTCCGCCGATGGGCGTGATCGCACCGAGCCAGCGCATGCCGGTAATGCTGAGAATATAGAGGCTGCCGGAAAAAATGACGATGCCGGCGATGAACGCCCACCCGGCGGCATTCAGGTTGCTTTCCGGCCAGCGCGAAATTCCCCAGGCCACCGCGAATAATCCGAGGGCGTGATACATGTGATAGCGCACGCCTACTTCGAAGATCGTCAGCATGTCGGGTGAGAGACGATCTTTCAGTGCATGGGCGCCGAAAGCGCCGAGCCCGACGGCGAGAAACGCCATGATTGCGCCGGCGCTAAAGAAGAAGCGATCCATTTTCATTCCGGACTATCGGTGATCGTAGGGGCAAGGCGCGCCTTGCCCCTACAGGGTTCACGTTAACGCATCCCGTTGTAGTGATAGCACCATGTCACCTTTTTGAATGACAATCTGCCGGTAGTCGCTCCGCTTGGCGAGGGCGTCGAGCAGGTTCACCAGCGGCTGGCGCGCCGTAAGGTATTCTTTCGGCGCGCCGGCGGCGCGCATGGTGTCGATCTCATCGACACTCAGATTCCAGCGCAAAAGCAGTTCCTCATCGGAGCAGTTCTCCGCGTTCATCTTCTTGCGGATCTCGGCGACGCTCGGCTCCGGCGGCTGCCATTCGGCCCATTCTTTGGCGCGCGGGCGGTCCATGATCTTTGCTTTGACTTCCGGCGCCATCAAGTCGGCGCCTTCCTGGCCCCAGTAGCCGAGGGCGTACTGAATGATCTGATCGGTGACTTCCTTATAGCGCTCGCCGACAATCACGTTGATCGCCGCCTGGCTGCCGACGAACTGCGACAGCGGCGTCACCATGATCGGATAGCCGAGCTCGGCGCGCACGCGCATGGTTTCTTCGAGCGCCTGGTCGATTTTGCCTTCCATGCCGACCTTGCGCAGTTGAAAGCGCAGGTTGGAAATCATGCCGCCGGGAAC
>CAMLCX010000621.1 GCA_946478635.1 uncultured Pseudomonadota bacterium | reverse complement strand
GGCAACATCCGGGTGGATACCGCACCGGAGCGGCCATTCATGAAAGCCGATCTTGTTTCCAACCTGCTCGACTTCGACGACCTTGCCGGTTTCATCGGCGGTAACCCCAGCACCGGCGCCGGCGAGACGGCTTCAGAGAAGCAAAAAAAGCAAGCCGCGGCCGACCAAGAAAGCGATCGGATCTTTCCCGACCAACGCTACGATCTGGAGCGCTTGCGAGCCATGGACGCGGACGTTCGCTTGCGCGCGAAAAAAATTATCGCGCCCAAACTGCCCATCGACGACCTCAACGCGACGTTAAACTTGAAGGAGGGAGTTTTGAGTTTCACGCCGGCGACCTTCGGCGTCGCCAACGGCCGCATGGAAATATTCAGCACGTTCGACGGATCGAAACAGCCCTCGAAGGTCAAGATCGACGCGCGGCTCCGGCAGCTGGACTTGAAGCGATTCCTCGGCAACAGTTCGTTCGCGCAAAAAACCCTCAGCCCGATTGGCGGACGAATCGTTCTATCAGGGACCGGTCAGTCTTTTCGCGAGCTCATGGCGACAGCCTCCGGCAACACATTCCTGGCCATGTCGGGTGGAGAGATCAGCGAGCTGCTCGTTCGGTTGGCCGGACTCGACGTCGCTCACGCGTTGGGCGTGGTCGTCCGGGGCGACAAGCCCATCCCTGTGCGCTGTGCCTTGTTAGATCTCCAGGGACAGAATGGACAGATGGGCGTTCAAACGCTGGTCTTCGATACCGCCAATTCCGTCGTTTCCGGTGAAGGCAACATCGACCTCCAAGATGAGAAGGTCAACATTGTGGTACTGCCCGTGCCGAAAGGTTTCAGCCCGCTGAGCCTTCGTTCGTATATCCGTGTGACGGGACGTTTTAAGAACATCTCCGTGTTTCCGGATCCGATCAAGACCGGGACAGATTCCCTGTTTAAGAAGCTCTTCAATGTTCTGATGATGCTCGTATTGACTCCACTCCAACCCAGAGACCTCGGCCAAGGGAAGGACGTGGACTGCGATGCCCTGATCGCCCAGGTGCAGAACCAAGACCCGAAGGGAATCGTCCTCAAAGACCTTACAAAGCAAAGCGGATCAAAAACAGCTCCGGACAATGGCGAGCCCGGGCAGCGCCAGGCTAGCAAAACGCGGTGAGCCTGATGCATTCAGCGTTCGCGATGCTCGTTTAACAGTTTGACCAACCAGGCGGTCATCTGAGATTTAGACCAGCCCCACTCTGATGTCGGCAATCGACCTCACCTTTCGACAGCGCCAATCGACGTTTATCTGGGGCGAGCGAGACCGCGCCCCTGCGCTTCCAACATAGTGCAATGGTGGAATCAGCGGCCGGTCATCTATGCAATAATGGCCACGCGTAATATTCGGCAACCTCGGAGAAGGGGGACGAGCCTATGAAGCTGTCGGACATTATTGAGTACGTTAAATACTTCATGAACTTTCGGCTCTTTGAAATCAACAAGACGGCGGTCACTCCTTCCTCGATCTTCATGTTTCTCATATTCATCGCGTTCTTCGCCTTGTCCTCGCGCCTGTTACAACGCGTGCTGCGGGACCATGTTTTTTCCCGCATGAAGATCGACGCGGGCATTCAATACACACTCACCCGCATCACCCATTACCTTATCATGATCATCGGCGCCGTAATTGCGTTTCAGTTCATCGGCATCGATCTTACGGGTTTGGCAATCATTCTGGGTTTTCTATCGGTCGGCATCGGCTTCGGGTTGCAGAACGTCACGTCTAACTTCGTATCCGGACTTATCCTGCTGCTCGAGCGGCCGATCAAGGTCGGCGATAGGGTCATGGTCGGAAATCAAGAAGGCGACGTCGTTGAAATCAACATGCGCTCGACGACCATCCGCACGCCGAACAACGTCGCCGTGATCGTGCCGAATTCCGAGTTCGTTTCTTCCAAGCTGGAGAACTGGTCTTACGGAGACGATAGCGTCAGGGTCGACGTGAACGTGGGCGTGTCCTACGAATCAGATTTGGAAACCGTGATCCGTTGTTTGAAGGAGGTCGCCGCAGAAAATCCCGATGTGCTTAAGAGCCCGCCGCCCGACGTGTTGCATACTGGCTTTGGCGATTCGGCATGGAACATGCGCCTGCGCATTTGGCTAGAGCATTCGCGGCGCCACTGGGAAGTGCAATCCGATATCAATTGCGCGATCGTCAACAAGTTCCGCCAGAACGGCGTGGAAATTCCATTCCCGCAGCAGGACCTGCGCTTGCGCTCGCCCCTTCCGCTGCCGGTGGCAAATGGCGCCGAGATTCGCCGATCAACTTAACAAGTTGCTTATTCACCCCAGCTTCCGGTTTTCGGCACCTTACTTCTTTCCCAGCGAATTGATAAGGCTGCTGTCGATCATCTCGCTTAGAGAAACTTTTCCTTTGAGTCTTCCCGTTTCGGTTTCCTGCTCGATGGTGGCGGTAATGCCTGCGTCGAGGATGCGGCCGTCGAGCGGAAAGGAGTCGCGGTATTCATCATAACCCGCCGCCGCTTCGGCGGCGTCGAGTCCAACGTATTTTCGCAGCGTTCGAATGCCGTCGTCGCGATTTTCGCGGGTGTACCTCACGCCTTTTTGGTAAGCGCGCAGGAACTTCATCACCTGCTCTTTTTCTTTTGCCAACCACGACTCGCGGGCGACAAAGCCGACGTTGGTCCAGTTGGGATAGAGATCCTTTAGGTCGAAGAGTTTGTTCATGCCGACGGCCTTGGCCCGCTCGGTCACCGGAAACCACAAAATCGTCGCATCGACGATGCCTGACGCCAGCGTTGTAAAGCGCGCCGGCGTGGCGCCGATCTGGACCATGGTGACGTCCTTGGGATCGACTCCCGCCTGGCGCAACGCCGAACGAGTGAGAAACTCTGAAAGCGAGCCGAAGCGGCTGATCGCGAACTTCTTCCCCTTGCCGTCCTTCAGAGACTTCATATTCGGCCTGCCGTAAATTTGAAACGGCATGACGTTGGAAATCGCCCAGAAGTTTTTGATGTCCAGCCCGCCGGCTCTGGCGAGCACCGTCTCCGGCACGCCGCCGGCCATGATCTGCACGTCGCCGCCGATCATCGCCTGGAGAT
>CAMLCX010000620.1 GCA_946478635.1 uncultured Pseudomonadota bacterium | reverse complement strand
CTACTCGTGTGACCGTTTTCATTTCTCGCTTCAAGGCGCCGCCGATCTGCATTGATCTCAGTGGGCTTGTTCGGATCGTTATTCATATACTAACGTCCCTGTAGTTGGCTCCCGTTATAGTTTCTTTCGTCACGGGTGAACGCTGTCTTTGGAATAGCAAAAATTCCGCTCACGAGCATGACAACGACCCATAGTAAAATTTTTCTTTTCATCTCTGGCCTCCTGTCGGGTTCTACTCACATAGGCAGCAAGCTAAATGCCAAAGAGTCCAAGTCGTTGTAGTACGTGAAATTAGCGGCTACTAACACGTCTCCACCGAGAACATACACTTACATTCGTCTGGGAACGCCTACGGCTGACAGGCGATAAGGCCTGGTGATTTCCTCCGACTGGTCGGTTTTTGCCAATCTTCGCCCAAATGCCGCCAAATTTGGCCTGGGTATTGGCGCATTCATTGTCTGGCCGCTGACCCTAGGCGCCGCCTGAACGGTCGGAGTTTGTTGTTCGATAGTGGTATTGATAGAACCTTGGTAGTTCAGAAACGTATCGCATGGAGGCACTCACATGAATCAGAATGCTAAACGCAACTTGCAACGCCGCAAGCGGCAAGCAATCCGGCTTTCTAAACGCGAGTATTTTAGGAAGAAGAAGGAAGCCCTCAATGTGCCAGCTGCTGGAAAGGATAAAGTGGCTTAAACCGGTCTTCGTTCAGCGCCGAGCCAAGCAGCCTCGGCATTTTTATGCCTCCTGTTACTTGGAAACGACGCGCGTCTTCCACCTGGAGGTCTCGATAATACAGCGGCGGCGCTCCATCGCTTGCCAATCGGATTAGTAATCTTTTTGGCGGGGGAATTTGCCGAAGCGTGAACAAGCGACCAGAGCGAGTGCGGCCAAGAGGGTAACGAACGTTATGACCAGGAAAATATTCACGCGCGCGGCTGGCTTTTCCCGACCCGGAAAATCCGCCAAATGGGTCTCGAACTTTGCTTTGTCAAAGTCGTAGACGTAAACACTTTGCCATTCAAAGCAGGTAATGGGCTTGGCAAATTTGATATTGTCGCGCCGTGTTGCCGTAGGTACGTCGCTTGCCTTATAGATGCAGGTTTTGAATTGCAGCGCGGCGTTTTTTACGCCCGTTCCCGTAACGAACGCTCCGGCGGGGTAATCGGTCATGTAAACAACCGGATGGTTCGGCTTTTTGGCGCCGTAGTATTGCTGGGTTCGGTTATCATAGGAGCCGGGTTCGTTCCATCTCAATAAATAAAATCTGCCGTATTCAGGATCGCTGTTGTAGGCGGGATCGGTGTCCTGCGAATCGATCACCCATTCGGGAAAGCAAAGAGGAATGTTTTCGCCAAAGCTCGATACGCCATAATTTACATTCTTAATGATCTTGCCTTGCCGGTTTTTCGAGCTGTCAAAGACGCAGCCTTTTACGAATTGGACAATGGCGTATTTTTCGATCGTATCCACTGAATCGGTTTCGTATTCCATGATCGCGCCGTTGCCGTAAGTGGGATAATTGGGGTCGTCACTGAACCAAATTTCGTTAACCAGGCTTGTGAGCGTGAATCTTTTGAGATCGCACGTGTCGGTAGCCCGGCAATCGGGATTCAAAAAAACCTGTTTTGTCTCTGACAGCGTGTGAACATGCCCGGTGCCAGTAAAGTCTCCATAAGAGTTTCCCACAAGAAAAGCGATGAGCAAAATAAATGAGTAGCAGATGAACTTTTTCATTGGGTCGAAAACGCCACCTTAAGGAGCGAAATTTCGGATGTCAACGGCAAGAGAAATAGACGTTCAAAAAGAGATGGCGCCGAGGTGAGGACGGCGCAGGTTTGTTGTCAGCTCCGCCGGTGTTGACCGTCGAACGGATCTCTCCAAGCATTCATGTAGACTGCATCACTTGGTTCAGCTCGGACTTAGGCAATATGCGGCGAAAGGCATCCAGGCTAATGGTTTCGTTTTCTTTTTCTTTTGGAACGACGCCCATCGGCACGCCGCCCTTCTGCACTGTGTCGATCGCCTCCATGAGGAGCTTTCGGAGCAAAATCACCCCGCGATCGGACGTTGCCAATTGCTCGTTTCTGTAGCCGATCTTTCCCTGCGTCGACTGGCAGACGTAGTCCTCCCTCCACACCTGCCCTCGGTAGGGCACGTTTTTGCGCTTGTCGTACTCTTTGACCGGCTCTGCGGTCGGTGGGGCGTAGCGCGTTTGATCCCTTTTTGTAATCACGTCATCTTTACCTTGAGGAACAAAATCGCTGCTAAAGACCATAAAGCTGTCGTCATCTACAGGGGTGACGAACAGCAGGCGCTCAAAGCCTTCTTCCTCGACTCCCCGTCCGCCAAGAGAAAAAACCGTCGGCAGTGCGAGGCTCGTGAGCCTGACGTATAGAGTATCCGGTGTTGGGCCCGGCCAGTGCACGATCGTCTTCAGGCCATACTCAGTCGGCAAAGCTTCGATATGATGGTCGCCCGGGAAATCCCAGAAGGCATTTTCCCAGGAGCGATCGGCGCGGCTCGGCTTGTGCAAGAAAAACGCGTGCAGTGAATCGATCGTATTCTCGAAAAAGTTGAACCAGTTATAATCCCAATGGCGCGGCGGCAGCGTCAAACGGATACCGTCGTCTCGGACGAGGGTGGAATAACGCGGCAACGGCGGTGGATCACTTTTGCCGAGGTGAGCGAAGATCAAACCGCCCAACTCTTTAACTCGGTAGCTCGGATGCTTCACCTTTTGGCAGAAGGTGCTGCCCTTGGGCTCGAGCGGTTGCTCCAGACAGTTTCCCGCGACGTCATAAAGCCATCCATGATAAGGGCACCTTATGCCTCGTTCCTCGATGTCGCCGTATTCCAGAGATGTTCCTCGGTGCGAACAGTGAAGTCCCATAAGGCCGAGACGGCCAGCGCCGTCGCGGAAAAGCGCCAGTTCCTCGCCAAGAACCGTGACCGCCATGGGAATGTCTCTTAAATCTTCGGCCCGGGAAATCGCCAGCCAGTAACGCCGGAACATTTCACCGCCGGCAGTACCGGCACCGACATGGCAAATCGCCGACAGGTTCAATTTCTCTTGGGTTGCTTCCGCCATGATTCTTCTCC
>CAMLCX010000619.1 GCA_946478635.1 uncultured Pseudomonadota bacterium | reverse complement strand
TTTGCGGAAAACGCACAGGGGAATAGTCAGCGAATTTAGGAGACGCGACACTAGTTATGCTAGCGACGACGTCGACGATATAAAGTAAGCGGGGTGGTTGTTACCGTGAAGTACTGGCGGGTCGGTCTTGCACGACGTTGGTTACTGCCGGGGAGTTTTGCAGGACGCGGAGAGCGTCCAGCCCGACGCGGAGCGCTATTCCAGGGATGCTCCGGTAAAGCCGTAGAACCTTGAATTGAGTACCGCCCAATTCCGCCAGGATGTAGCTTTGAGCGCTCAAGATCGCTTTTCTTTGCAGCGCGACCAGCTCTTCGTTCATTTGATCTTCTTTTTGCCAGGGGGTGCGCAAGCCCGCGAGCACCAGTACGGTGCCGTTGTTCGCAGCATTTTTGAAAAGTTGCACCGGCACCTTGTCCGAAGACGGCGCTTCATCGGCGTCCGCGCCGGGGCGGTCGAGCAAGACGTTCACTACGTTTGTCGAGTGCGCCAGCTCCGCCAGCGCGTCAGGGCCGACTTCTAGGGCAATACCCGGAATGCGATCATAGCGCCGCGTGATTTTGTAGGACTTGCCCAGCAGTTCGGCAAGCAAGTCGTTCTGAATCGAGGCGATGGCGTCGCGTTGGGCTTGAACTTGCTCCTCACTGAGCGTGGATTCCATTTGCCACGGCACGTTAAGCCCGATCAGCACCAATGCCGATCCATGTTCGGCGGCGTGATCGATGATCTCGGCGGGAATTTTTGGAATCGCTTGAGCCGCGGTCGCGGGCATCATCCCAAAAATAGCGATGAGCGAGCAAATGACCCAT
Organism: uncultured Pseudomonadota bacterium; assembly: GCA_946478635.1. The sequence continues at coordinate 2,303 of CAMLCX010000619.1, read as the reverse complement.
AGTGAAATAATATTTGGAAATTTCATGGACGTGACCTTCGCTCGATTAGAGTTAATAAACCGTTCGAGTCACGGGGTGAAAAGCAATGTTGTGCTTGCCCGACGACCGATTGTAATCCCTTTGTTGTCGCGTTGTCCAGAGTCCAAACGCAGATTGTCCCTCGTAAATACCGCGCCGGGCCGGCATCGATGCTGCTATGCGGCAAAACTTGGCCGCGGAGTATTTTTGTTTCGGCGATGTTATGATATTGACGGCGATAGGGAGGATCTCGATGGAAGAGTTGATCAAGCGTTTGTTCGCGGGGATCAAGATTACCAAATCATTGCAGGATGATTTGGACAACCCTGCGCCAGGCACCAAGCATTATTTTGAGGGGGATAACAGCGAATATCTTCAGATCATCAGTCTGCACGATGAAAAATACATCGGCCGTTATCTCAAAGACGGTTTTCCCGCTGCCAATATCGCGGACGTCAGCCGCAATGTTTGCAGTATCGTCAAGCTCATCGCGCGGGGACGGCGCATCGAAGAAAACGAAGTGCACATTTTTTCCTGCTGATCTACTGAACTCCCGCCGCTTTTAGATACTGCAGATCGATAAATCGCTCGACGGTGGGCAAGGGCGCTTTGAGATCTCCTGCTTCGTTCATCACTTGAATGACCTGAGCAAACGCCACTGCAAGCAAATGTTTCATGGCTGGAACCGCCGGTCACTTCTATCTTCTGCTTCGCCGCGGGTTATAACGGAGGCGCCGCGGTTTGTCCACGTTAATGGCGGCGCTGCAAAGATGAATCGGCGCGCCGCTTTTGCTATAACTAACCGATGCAGATTCTCCAGGTTACACTTTGGATGTACGCGGTGGCGCTCAAGCGGTCCTGGGAGTGCCTGCGCCGCAACTGGGTGGTCAGTTTCGCTCCCGTGGCCTACGGCGTCATTCTGGCAGTTATTGCGTCGATCGTAGCGCCTCTCGGCATGATCGGCGGGTTGCTCTTTTCTCTGGCGAGCCAGGCCTGCGTAAGCTCCGGGCTTTATCTCGTCAAGAATCTGGTGGACAGCAACAGGGCCAGCTTTAATGATTTTCTAAACGGCTTTACGATTTATCTTTGGGAGTTGCTGGGCATTGCGTTCATCCTGTGGATACCGCTGCGTGTTCTTTCCGGTGGCCTGGCGACCGTGCCCAACGGGGCGCTGATTTATTTCTTGATCAAACTGTTGCTTTACATTCTTCTCAATCCCGTTCCCGAGTTCATTTATCAAACCCGCGCGGCGGCTTTGGAGCTGATCAGCGCGAGCTACAATTTCATCGTGGAAAATTGGATCGAATGGCTAATTCCGAATGTCATTTTGTTGGCCGTCGGATATCTTTTGCTGCGGCTTATCGAGCCCTTGTTTTTTGGACTGCCGGCCTTTGTGGCGCTGTTTCTCTATGCCTTGATCACTGGACTTGGGCTCACCTATTGTATGACCTTTCGCGGCTTTTTGTTTGCTCAACTGCACGGAACCACCCGCCGGAGCCGCCTTTATCGCTACAGGTCCCAGAGTTGATCGATGCGATTTTGCGATTGCGGCGGCAAACTTGACCTGTCGAGGTTCTTATGGTGTTTTGTTGGGACGCCCGCCTAACCGGATATGAAAATTACCAGTATTAAAGGATTTTCCGACATCTTGCCTGGCGAGGTGGAGCTTTGGCAGGCCGTGGAGTCGACGGTGCGCCAAGTCTTTCGCGCCTATCACTTTGCCGAGATCCGCATTCCGATCTTGGAGAAAACGGAGCTTTTCAGCCGCTCCATCGGCGAAACCACCGATATTGTCGAAAAGGAGATGTACACTTTCGAGGACCGTGACAACCGCGCCGCCGAGTCGGCCGAATCGGTGAAGTTGACACTCAGACCGGAGGGAACCGCCGGTGTGGTGCGCGCTTATATCGAAGCGGAGATGTTTAAAGTCGAACCGGTGCGCAAGCTTTATTACATGGGGCCGATGTTTAGGCGCGAGCGGCCGCAAAAGGGCAGGATGCGCCAGTTCCATCAGATCGGCGCCGAGGCCCTCGGGCGCGGCGATCCGTTGATCGATGCCGAAATCTTGCTTTTGCTCAATGATTTTTTCCAGGCGTTGGAGCTTACCGAGCCGGTCTTGCAGATCAATTCGCTTGGTTGCAACGATTGCCGACCCCAATATCGCGAGATTCTCCTCGCATTTTTGCGCGGGCGCCAGAATGAATTATGCGGCAACTGCCTGCGACGTATTGAACGTAACCCCTTGCGCGCGCTCGATTGCAAAGAGCCTGGCTGTGTTCGCGCGA
>CAMLCX010000618.1 GCA_946478635.1 uncultured Pseudomonadota bacterium | reverse complement strand
TCGGTCGTCGTCGGCTTTCGAATTCGTTAACGGATTTATCAAACACAACACTAGCTGGAAAATCTATTCGGGATGCCCAAGGGCATCGACTCAACACACGGGCAACGTCGGAGATATCCGCGATCCGCCGGGGCCGCTAATCCCGCGGCCAAAGCGTGATGCCTTCGGGCTTTAGTTCGAGAAAGATTTTATCACCGCGCTTGACCTGCTGCGACGCCGGGGAGACGAGCACCCTCGTTTCCGAACCGATCTCCACCGTGTATTCATAGCGATCGCCGAGAAATTGCACAGCCTGAAGATTGGCCTGGATGGTGTTGGGTCGTCCGCCCGCGCTCGTCCCCAATATATCCACCTGTTCCGGACGAATCGCGATCATTACGCTCTGCCCCACGGTCGGCGTTCCGTTCGCCGCAGAGACGACATTGCCCTGCCGGAGCAAGAGCGGAGCAGCGGTGATGCCATGGACATCGACTTTCACCTGCTGATCGGCGACGCCGCTGACTTTCCCCGACAACAGAAACGTCTTGCCCAAGAAGTCGCGCACGAACGGGGTTGCCGGGCGGTAATAAACTTCCTCGGGTGTTCCGACTTGCTCGAGCACCCCGAACTTCATGATCGCAATGCGATCGGAAAGGCTGAGCGCTTCGATCTGATCGTGGGTGACGAAAATGACCGTGATATTGACCCGCTGCTGCAACGATTTCAGTTCCCGGCGCATCTCTTCGCGCAGTTGCGCATCGAGGTTGCTGAGCGGCTCGTCGAGCAGCAAAATTTTCGGCGAGAAAACCAGCGCCCGCGCCAAGGCAACGCGCTGCTGCTGCCCGCCGCTAAGCGCCGGCGCCGGCCGCTCTTCCAAACCAGCCAGGCCGACGAGACCAAGCACGTCCGCCACTTTTTTCTCTGCCTCGCGGCCCTTGATGCCGCGCAGTTTCAATGGGTAGGCGACGTTTTCAAATACGGTCATGTGCGGCCACAGGGCGTAGGATTGAAACACCATGCCCATGTTGCGCTTTTCCGGTTTGATAAAGAGCTTTTTCTCCGAAGAGACCAGACACTGATCGCCGAGATGAATTTCACCGCCGTCGGGCTTTTCCAGCCCGCCGACCATGCGCAGGGTGGTCGTCTTGCCGCAACCGCTGGAGCCGAGCAAGGTGAAAAATTCGCCCTGAGCGATATCGAGATTGATGCGGTTGACGGCAACCACGCGATCGAAGGTCTTATAGAGATTTTGGATGCGTAAAAAACTCACGTAATCTTTCCTTGGCCGGCCCGCTTACAGCAGTTCAATGATGAGCGATATCGACCTAGCCATCGCAATCCTTGATCCTTCGACCGTACCTATCGAATCTTATATCACCACGAAGTGATTCATGATCTTACGCTCGCCCACAGAGAATGAAAATGGAGGGACTTCTCTCCGCACGTTTTCCCCGCGCCTCGTCATTCCCGCGCACGCGGGAATCCAGGTTTGTTTTCCGCCCCAATTAGCCTGGATACCCGCTGGAGTTTATCCTGAGCGCGGCCGAAGGGCGGGTATGACAGAACGCTGCGGTTACTTCTCGTATTCGGGCTCCTCGGTCTATAGATCATCCACGCACAAGTATTTTCGAAGGAGGTCACGAAGACCACGAAGGTTTCAGAAACCGAGATTTTTAAACTCCTGACTTCGTGTACTACTATCGTTCGTTTTCGCGGCTCGCGCAAATTTTCAATGACTACCAGACGATCTCGGTCCAGAAGAGAATTCACCGCGGAGACGCCGAGTACGCCGAGAAAAGAATTTTATCAATCAAAACTCCGAACTCTGCGACCTCTGTGCCTCTGCGGTGAGTCCTTCTTGTGCCCCTTTGGTTGCGGCTTCGCCGCGCTGGGACCTTCGTGGTAAATTTTGCTTGTGGTTTCTTTTCGGCATCGCTGTACCAGGCTGGTGCAATTAATCGTCATTCCGCCCGGATGCCGACTTTCAACCCGAACGATCTGGCAACGATGGCCAGGCCGAGCGTGAGCAGCGTCACCATGATGATGGTGATGCTCGCCACCTCGCGGTAGCCCGCGGCGACCTGGTCGAGCGCGAGCAGCGACAGCGTTCTGGTTTCTGAAGTCGCCAACAAAATAATCGCCGAATTGTGCTGCGCCGCAAACATAAATTTGATCACGCCGACGAGCACCATGGTCTGCGCCATCAGCGGAAAGACGATGCGAAAATAGGTGCGCCAGAATCCCGCGCCCGACATGCGCGAAGATTCCTCCAGCTCCTTGCCCAACTGAACGAAGTTGGCTTTGAGAATTTGCGTCGACAAAGTGATGCCGCCGAGCACCTGAGCGATGACCAGGAGGACAATCGTGCCGTAGAACGGCCGAAACAACGGCGTGCCGAGAAACATCCACAAGAGACCCAGACCGGCCAAGGTTCCGGGAATCGCCGACGGCAGCCAGCAGATGGAGTCGAGCACGGATCGGCCGGGCAATTTGGTGCGCACGAGAACGTAGCCGATTAACGAAAAGAGCAGCGCACCGACGATTCCGGCGCTCACGGCAACGATGAGCGTGTTATACAGACCCTGCAAAATGCGCGGGTCGCTGAGCGCCATTCTCCAGTATTCCAAGGTCCAGGTTTTTGGCAGGTTGAAAAAGCCGAAGCGCGTCATGAAGCTGCCGCCCACCACGCTCAAGAGCGGCACCACGTCCAGGACGAAAATGACCAGCGCGACAAAAGCCGTGGCCGGATAGCGCCAGACGCCGAGATCGATGATCTTGGGTTTGAACTGGCCGGTGACGGTCGTGAACTGCCGGCGCGAGATCAATTTGCGTTGAATGGGAATGAACGCGACAAGAAAAATCAGAATCACGCTGCCCAGCGCCGCTGCCTGATTGACCAACGGTGGCTCCTGGCGCGCCAGGTCGACGATCTTGGTGGAATAGACGTAGAAACTCCACGGCACGCCGAGCAAAAGCTCGATCTCGAAGCTGCTGAAAATACGAATCACGCTCAGCATAAGCACGACGATAATCACCGGCGTCATGGCGGGCACGGTAATGCGGAACAAAGTCGTCAGCGCGCTGGCGCCGGACATCCGGCTCGCCTCTTCCATGGACGCGTCCATGCGGCGAAA
>CAMLCX010000617.1 GCA_946478635.1 uncultured Pseudomonadota bacterium | reverse complement strand
TGGCGGCATGGAAAACCGGCTCGTATAACGGCAACTCGGATTTCAGCGCGGCCACTGCCGCAACGAACATCCATGACCAATATACACGGGTTCTCATCGCCCGGTCACGCGGCAAGCAGGGACCAAACCTGATTGCTACCGACTCCGTGCACTTCCGCATGTTCCAGCAAGCACTCGTTGCAATTCAACGTGTGACCAAGGAAGGCGAAAGCTCCAAGCTCGGCTTCCCGTCTCTCGCATTCGCGGGCGCAGGTTACGAGCTGGATGTCGTGCTCGAAGGCGGCATCGGTTCGGCAATGCCGGCTGACACGTCCTACTTCCTCAAAGTGGGCGATGACGGTCTGCGCTTCCGCTACCACCCTGACCGCAACTTCGTCGCATTCGGCGGCAAGCAGCGCCCTGTGAATCAGGATGCGATTGTTCAGCACATCGGTTTCTTCGGAAACCTGACGCTGGCCAATCCCCTGTTCCAGGCCAAGCTGATCACCACCTAAGGGAGAACACACATGGCTTACAAGTTTGCTGAGAACTCCCTCGGCTGGCAACCGATCGCGACCACCAGCACCGTCAAGAATCATCCGATCGGCACGATTGTCCGCGCGGTTGATCCGACTTACGGGGCCGGTGAGTTCATCTATTTGCTCGGTGTTGCATCGACCGCCGTTGGCGATGCTGTCACCTACAACTCGACGACCGGGCAAACCACCCGTTCGGCGGTTGGGGCGAATAAGTCCTTCCCGATTGCCTTTGCAATGTCCGCGAATGTTGCCAGCCAGTATGGCTGGTATCAGATTTCCGGCATTGCCCGCGCAACCAAAACCGCCACGATTTCCTTGGCGGCCGGTGTCGCGGTTGGCGTCAAGACCGTTGGCCGCATCTCGGTCACCGGCACGGGTAAGGAGTTGAACGGCGCTGTTGTTGCGGCGGTGGCTTCGGCAAAGACCGGAGTCATTCTGGTGTCGCTGGTCGTCAATCGACCGCGCCTCCAGGGCCGCATCACCTAAACCACGACGACAAAAACGAGGGCGGGGGTTTCGGCTCCCGCCCTTTTCTATTTCACGCGGGAAAAATCGCATGGGCGAGTTGCATATCCGCCACCGCAATGATGGCGCGACCATGCCGTTGATTATCCCGGTTTCGGTGCTGGTCAATACGCCACCGGAAGTCCTGTTTTCCCACATCAGGGAAAACTCAAAGAACTCGCAGCAATGGATCAAGCAGGTTCCACCTCACGATGGCGTTGCGCTGTTGTGCGGTTCAGGTCCGAGCCTGCGCCGCGACGTTCTCTACATACGCACGCAGCAGGCCGAGGGCGGCAAGGTGTTTGCGCTCAACGCAGCCGCGAAATACCTCGATGACCGCAGCATCCATCCTGACTTTCAGGTGATGATCGACGCCAAAGAGGAAAGCGTCAGCCTGATCGGCCCAGCCAGGCAGCATATTTTCGGCGCAACTGTTGACCCGAAATGCTTTGAGATAAAGCCAGACGCCAAGTTGTTCCAGTTGCAGGTTGATGACGACGGCTTGCAGGCCGAGATCGACGCGCTGGCCCCGCACGAATACTCGATGATGAGCACCGCCGTTAGCGTTGGGCTTGTCTCGACCATTCTTGCGTTCGTGATGGGCTATCGCAAGCTGCATTTCTTCGGCTTCGATTCCTCGCACGAGGACAACGAAAGCCATGTCGTCCGTCAGAAGATGAACGACATCGTTGCCTGCATGAACGTCAATTTTTGCGGCAAGGATTATGTTTCATCGCTACCGATGAAATTGCAGGCCGAGCGATTTATGCAGATCGCCGGCCTCCTGAAAGGTGAAGGGTGCGAACTTACGATGCACGGCACGGGTTTGTTGCCCGATATGTATCGGGCACCCGACGATCAGCTTTCGGAAAAGGAAAAATACTTCCGTATGTGGTCGATGCTCTCTTACCGGCAGGACTCGCCGGCTGAGCGCATCGTGGAGACGATCCTCAAGGTATTGCAGCCGACCGGGCGCATCATTGATTTTGGCTGCGGCACCGGCCGCGCGGCGGCTCGCATCAGCGCCAAGGGTCATGACGTGGTGCTGGTCGATTTTGCATCGAACTGCCGCGACGAGGAAGCTGCGGGGCTTTCGTTCATCGAGCTTGATCTGAACGAACCGATGCCGTTGCAGGAAAAGTTCGGTTACTGCATCGACGTGATGGAACACATTCCGCCAGATCAGGTGGACAACGTAATTCGCAACATCATGGGTTCGGCCGAGACGGTATTTTTTCAGATCAGCACCGTGTCGGACAAGATGGGTGCCATGATTGGTCGCCCTCTGCACTTGTCGGTTCACCCGCACAAGTGGTGGCGCGAGAAATTCGCCGCGCTTGGGTTCTTTGTCTCCTGGCAGGAGATGCAGGACATAGCGTCGTCATTTCTAGTCAAGCGTAAAGTTTAACCCACTTCGACACCGCCGAGCAAGCCTATGCGGCCTACTGCGCCGCAGCGCCTAAAATTCACGGCGTATTTTCCAACATAGGAGTGTAAATGCAAAACGCCTCTGCACGTGACAATGCGCGTCCGACTTTTACCATCGAGGCGATCCAGAACGCCGCCAAATCGCTGGAGGCCGGAAGGCCAATTTTCGATGAAAAGGAAATGGTGAGGGTCCGAATCCCCGGCGACAAGCAGATGACCTGGGACGGGTTCGCGGACGATCCGGTTTTTATCAATCCGGCCACGCGCGAGAAGATTTCAGCCGCGCAACGCTGGCCCGATCATTATGCCGCTTTCAAGAAGGGCGAGGCCCGCGCAGCTTCGGGAACGCCGCTCGATCAATGGCCAAACCCGACGCTGACCAAGGGCCGCGTTGCTGAACTCAAGGCAATGGACATTCTATCGGTCGAGGAACTGGCCGGCGTGTCCGACAGCATCCTTCCGAAGATGGGGATGGGAGCGCGTGAGCTGCGCGATCAGGCCCGCTCCTATATCGACCGCGCCAAGGATGGGGCGGGAGACGCCAAGCTGGCTGCGGAAGTTGCCCGTCTCAAGGAAATGGTCGATCGGCTGACCGGCAATGTTGCCCCCCCATCTGAGCCGAAAACCAAGACGCTTGAGGACTGCACCGACGCAGAACTCAAGGACT
>CAMLCX010000616.1 GCA_946478635.1 uncultured Pseudomonadota bacterium | reverse complement strand
GATTTGTGAGCCCAAACGCACTCAGCATAGACTGGGCTCGACGCTGGTTTTTTTTAGTATTTAAACGCGGGCATGTCTAGATTCTTCATTGAGAGACCGGTTCTTGCCAACGTGATCGCGATCATCACGGTTCTGCTTGGCGCTGTTTGTCTTTATAGTTTGCCCGTCGCCCAATATCCCCGAATTGTGCCACCCACGATTCAAGTCACGACCAACTTCGCTGGTGCGAGCGCCGAGACGGTGGCGAGCACGGTGGGCATTCCGATCGAGCACAGCGTCAATGGTGTCGAGAACTCCATTTACATGCAGTCCAACAGCGGCAGTGACGGGACTTATACGCTGACGGTCACATTTGCGATCGGTACGGATCTCAACGTCGCTGTGGCGCTGGTGGAGAACGCAGTCAATAGCGCACTCCCACAGTTGCCGGAGCAGGTCAGAGCCGCGGGAATCAACGTCAAAAAAGTTAGTACCAATATCCTCTTGATCGAAAGCCTCTACTCGGATGACAACCGGTTCGATGAAACGTTTTTGAGCAATTACGCGATCATCAATTTGCAGGCGCCGCTTGCGCGGCTGCCCGGAGTCGGACAGGTGACGATATTCGGCGCCGGACCGTACAGCATGCGGGTATGGCTCGATCCCGACAAGCTAAAAACTTACGGACTCACCGTTCTCGATGTGCTGAACGCAATCCGCCACCAAAACGTCCAGGTAGCATCGGGGCAACTGGGCGGACCACCGGCGCCGCCAGACCAATTGTTTCAATTTACCGTGAATACGCTCGGCCGGCTGTCGGAGGTGGAACAGTTCGAAGACATCATTGTCAAAGCACAACCGGCTTCGACCGAAGCAGGGGAGACACTCGCCAGCACTTCCAGCAAGGTGACTGCCGCGATTGTGCGCGTCAAGGACATTGCCAGAGTCGAACTCAGCCAACAACAATATACGATCTTTTCGGGCCTGAGCGGAAAGAAAGCGGCAAATATCGCAGTCTTTGCTCTACCCGGCGCCAACGCGCTTCAGGTTGCCGCCGAGACGCGCAAGCTAATGGTGGAAATGAGCAAGGCGTTTCCGTTGGGACTTAAATACACAACCCTCTACGATACCACCGTCTTCATTGATCAGTCGGTTCATGCGGTCTACGAGACTCTGATCGAGGCGGGGATTTTGGTGCTGATCGTGATCATGTTGTTTCTGCAGAACTTCCGCGCCATGTTGGTTCCCGCCACCACCGTACCGGTGACCATTGTCGGCGCGTTTGCGGCCATGGCGTTGCTCGGTTTCACGATCAATCTGATGACCCTGTTTGCGCTGATTCTGGCGATCGGCATTGTGGTGGACGATGCGATTGTGATCGTCGAGAATACCTCGCGTTATATCGAGGAAGGGCTCACGCCCAAGGATGCGGCGATCAAGGCGATGAGCGAGCTTACCGGGCCGGTGCTGGGGATCACGCTGGTGCTGACGGCGGTGTTTTTGCCGGCGTCGTTTTTACCGGGGATCACCGGGCAGATGTTTCGGCAGTTTGCGCTGGTGATTGCCGCGACCGCGATCATCAGCGCGATCAATGCGCTGACGTTAAAGCCGACGCAATGCGCGCTTTATTTAAGGCCAGCGGTGAAGGATCGGCAAGTGAACTGGTTTTACCGCGGGTTTAATCGCGCCTACGGAGCGGTGGAGGGGCGCTACATCGGTCTGGTGCAGTGGATGGTAGACCGCCCGGGCAAAATGGCGTGCGCGTTTTTCGTCTGCGTGGGCTTGGCTGCGACTGCCTTCGCGATCTATCCGACGACGCTTTTACCGCTGGAAGACCAGGGGTTCTGTATTCTGGTGGCGCGGCTTCCTGCCGGCGCCTCGCAGCCGCGGCTGCGCCAGGTTTCGGCAGATGTCGATGCTGTTCTCAGGGACATTCCAGGCATCAAGGGTTGGGTAACGATCGGCGGTTATTCGGCGCTCGATTCGGCAAAGCTTGCCAACGTGCTCACGGCGTTTGTCATGTTTCAAGACTGGGAACACCGTCCGGCGGGGTTTTCTCAGGCAAATATTTTGGCCGAGCTCCAGAAAAGATTTCTCGCGCTTCCGAGCGCGCAATTTGCCGTGCTGCCGCCTTCGCCGATCCCCGGCTTGGGCAACGCTTTTGGTTTTCAAATGGTCATCGAAGATCGCGGCGGAGCGGGTATCAATGAACTCCAGAAAACCGTGCAAGAAATGCTTACGAAGGCGCAAAACCGGCCGGGTTTTCTGCGCATCGGCTTTACCACCTTCAATGCCAACAGCCCGCAGCTTCACCTTGACATCGACAGGACGATGGCTAACTCGCTCGGCGTCACCATGAAGGACATTTCGCAGACGCTGCAGACCTATCTTGGATCGAGCTATGTCAACCTGTTTAACAAGTTCAACCAGAGCTTTCAGGTTAGGGTGCAGTCGGAGGCGGATTACCGCCGGCAGTTGGAGCATATAGGAAATCTCAATGTAGCCAACGCAGCCGGTCAGATGGTGCCACTGGGCAGTTTACTCGATGTGCGCCGCGTGCTCGGAGCGGAACTCCTCCCGCGCTACAATCTCTATCCTGCGGCGATTCTCACCGGCGTCCCCATGCCCAAATTTAGCTCCGGCGAGGCGCTCAGCTACATGGAGCAGACCGCCGCCAGTACTTTTCCCCAGGGCATGAGTTACGAATGGACCGGACTCTCGTATCAAGAAAAACTGCTCGGCAGTCAAGCTTACTTTATTTTTGCGCTGTCGATCACGATGGTTTTTCTGGTGCTCGCTGCTCAGTATGAAAGCTGGACCGATCCGGCCGCAGTCATTCTCACCGTGCCGATGGCGCTCGTGGGCATCGTTGTAGCTTTGGTAATTCGGCGCTTTCCCATCGACATGTACACGCAGATCGGGCTTGTGCTGATGATTGCGCTTGCCGCCAAGAATGCCATTCTGATCGTCGAGTTCGCGCGGGAGCTCAAGGCTCAAGGCATGCCGGCCGTTGATGCGGCGGTGGAAGCGACGCGCCGACGCTTTCGGCCGATCGTGATGACTTCGATCGCGTTCATCCTCGGTGTCGTGCCGCTCATGACGGCTTCCGGCGCCGGAGCCGCAAGCCAGCAGTCGCTGG
>CAMLCX010000615.1 GCA_946478635.1 uncultured Pseudomonadota bacterium | reverse complement strand
CACCAATGATAAAGAAGACTCCGAACAGGAAGTTCTGATTGATAACGTTGCGAGTGCTTCTCGAAAGTCGAATTAAGAACGGCAGCCGCTTTAGATCACTGTTCATCAGCGCCATGGTTGCACTGTGAATCGCCACTTCACTACCTGCAGCGCCCATTGCGATGCCCATGTCACCCGCTGCGAGCGCCGGGGCATCATTCACGCCATCTCCAACGACTGCGACGCGGTAACCGCGTGTCTTCATGTTTCTGACGAACTCGACCTTGTTCTGAGGGAGGCAATCCGCCACGACTTCTTCACACCCGATTTCGCGCGCGACCCGAGCCGCAACCGGCTGACGATCGCCAGTGACCATCGCGATGCGACGAACACCGCTTTGCGCCAGTGCGGCCAGCGCTTCGCGAGCTTCAGGACGAATTTCATCCCGTAGCCCTATCCAGCCCAAATATTTTCCTTCACGGGCGACATGGATCAGGCTGAAGCCTTCCGTTTCATTCAAATCGACTGATTTGCTGATGTCCTCGTTGATTCCATTGTCCTTAAGCCACTGTGCCCTGCCAACAAGGATTGCTTTCGCATCCACAGCCGCCTTAATACCGCGTCCGGCGGTTTCTGCGAAATCTTTCGGCTCGGCGAGTTCAACACCGGCATCCTTTGCGAGATCCTGCAAAGCTTTAGCGGTCGGATGATTACTGTACTTCTCCGCAGATGCAGATATGTACAGGAGTTCCGCTGGAGCCGTTCCACTCACGGGAGCGAGCCGGCTAACAGCCAGTTTTCCGGTCGTCAACGTTCCGGTCTTATCGAAAATAAATGCGTTAATCCGCGCGGCTAACTCGATATCGCCCACATTCTTGATGAGAATTCCGAGGCGTGCCGCCGAAGACAGAGCTGCGACCATCGCTGTGGGAGTCGCGAGAATGAAGGCGCAAGGACAAGCGACGACGAGCACGGCAATGACACGCTCGATGCGCACTTGAGAATCCAAATGTTGCGTGAAAGCCCAGACCAGCGCGCCCATCACCAACACCAGCGGCGTGTAGTAAACCATGTACTGGTCCACAATGCGCATGATCGGGAGCTTTGTCTTTTCCGCGGCTAGAATCAGATCGCGGACTCGCCCGAGGGTTGTGTCCTGGCCGGCGCGTGTGACTTTAATTTCCAACACGCCGGTTAGGTTGGTTGTGCCGGCGAACACTTCATCGCCAGGCTTTTTGTCCACCGGCAGGGATTCACCTGTGATGTTTGCCTGGTTGAAAGAGCCCTGGCCATTCACGATCACACCGTCCGCCGCCACATTGTCGCCCGGACGAACACGAATGACATCTCCGACCGCCAGGTCCTTGGCAGCTACTTCCTCTTCCCTGTTTCCGGAAAGTCTCCGCGCCTTCGTGGGGGTGAGTTTAATCAATGATTCGATTGAAGCTCGCGCACCGGCTGCGGTGCGTGTTTCAATGATCTCGCCCAACAACATGAAGAACGCGACAAGTCCCGCGACTTTGTAATCTCCCGAAGCAAACGCGGCGAGAACCGCGATCCCTACCAATTCATTGATGCTGAGAATGCCCTTACGGATATCTTTAAATGAGGTCCAAACGATCGGATAACCGAGAATAATGGCTCCGATCATTGCGCTGAAGCTCGCCACCATCGTTCCCTTGGCGAACATGTAGTCAACAATGTAGGAGTTGATCACGAATATCAGTCCAATGACCGTTTGGGTCAGCCGCACCGGCGTGTGCTCGTGATCGTGCCCGCAACTCTCGCACTCGTCTGCATGCCGATGCTCTGCTGCTTCGCGACGACTCAATAAGGATGTGACTTGCATAACTTCTAACTCCAAAAACTATTTGCCTTGCTCGGCCGTTGGCTTTTGCCGCAACGGCGGGCGGTTCATCAACAATCTCAACTCAGCGGGGTCGCCCGGCCGATCCTGCGGCAATGTGAAAACTTTTCCTTGCGACTCCTTCAGGACTCGCGACATCACGTCAGCCTGCAAGCGCGCTTTAAACAAATCCGGATTCGCCTGGTAGTTCGCGAGCTGGTTTGTGAAATAACGGGTTTCCGCGGAGACTTCCTGCAACATTCGAGCCGCGTCGCTCTGGCCTTCATTGACAATCGCGCTGGCTTCGCCCTGCGCCGTGCTGAGAATCCGTCCGGCATATGCCTGGGCATCGTCCCGGGCTTTTCGGCGCTCGATTTCCGCGCTGGTTACTTGTTCAAACACTCCTTTGACCTGCCGCGGCGGAATCGTTCGGAACTCAATCACGTTCTCAACATTCACCCCCAAGTGATACTGATCAATGAGATCACGCAATCGCTTTACGACCAGGTCCTTGTATCCTTGTTGATCTTCACGCGGGGCTTGGGTGACCGTGTAACGGCTGGACGCATAAAAAAGCGCGTTATCCAGCGCGCCGCGGAGCACGTTCGAAGCGTTTTTAAAATTCAACGCGTAGTTGAGCGGATCTGTAATGCGATACTGAATTTTCATTCGGGCATGCATGATATTTCCGTCAGCAGTGATCGTGTAACCGTCCGTCGCTGGATTCAAAGTGCCACCTGGATCCGGCTCCTGATTGGCCGCCTCTGCTTCGGGCGTGGTCTGGTACCACCCTGCGGTTGAACTTAGGGTCAACAAGTTTCCAACTGGAATTCGAACCACTTCATCAATTGGCTTCGGAAAACCAAAATGTAGCCCCGGTCCCAACAACTGCTTCTCTCCCACTCCAACCGGTTTTCCAAATCTCAGGACAATTGCTCTTTCCTGCGAAGGCACTGTGAAAACCCCACTCGCAAAAAAGACGACGACCAGCAGCACCATGATCACCTTTACGATGACGAAGCTGCTCCGGAGCGCTTCGGCAAGAGCGCGCGAGCCGGACTCCTCGATGACCGCCGGATTTGGATTGGGCGTCGGCGAAGGCGGGGTCGTTCCCGCCGCAACCTGCTCGGTCGTCCGCGGCGGTTCATGTTTCATTTTGTCCAGATCACTCATGAGGTTATTTTCGGCCGTCGGCGTTTTCTGAAAGTTTGGGCCCCTTGGGCGCTTGAGTCGGCGATCCGTTGTTCGCCGCGGGAGTATGGCCGGGTTTCAAAAGGTCGAACGGCCGTGTATCGGGCGTTACCACCAGGCTGG
>CAMLCX010000614.1 GCA_946478635.1 uncultured Pseudomonadota bacterium | reverse complement strand
TTTTTGAGCAGCCTTCACAACAACGTTTTTTAGAAACCGGTCAGGTTGTATATAATTCCTCACTTCATTTCATGTCAATGCTATTTGCATTGGATAGCGAATGCTACCCGATCAACGAACTTTCGGTGCCACCTGCTCCATGAATCGGCGCATCGACGCGCGCGCTTGTTCATCGGTCAAACCGCCCAATGCGAAATTTCCGGCTATGTCGGTCAAATAGAGCCGCTCGCGAACGTATTCCAACTTTTCGCGCACTTCGTCCGGAGTGCCGACGAGCACCCGGCTCTGATTCACCAACTCGCCGAAAGTCAGCACTTTCATCTGCTCCCGGTGCCGCTCGTGACTGCGGTAGGACTCGGGATCGGCCACGCCCGGCGTCAACCCATGCGCCGCTCGCGCCGCCGAGTTGTACTCGGCAAGCCCCTGCGCAGCGGCCGCGCGCGCCTCGGCTGAGCTTTCGCCCACGTAAGTATGATACACGCCCAGCACGCGCGCCGTCGCCGGATCGTGTCCGCCGGCCTTTCGCGCGCTGAAATAGGCCTGCATCTTTGCCCGCAGTTCTTCGACTTCGTTCAGAAACGGTATGAGCATCATGTTGAACCCGCATCGCCCCGACAGTTCGAACGACTCCACTGAAGTGGTCGCCGCCATCCAGACACTTGGATAGGGCTCTTGCAATGGCCGCGGCCAAACTTGCACGTCATGGTAATCATAAAATCGGCCTTTGTAATCGACCTTGGGCTCGCTCCAGGCTTTCAGTACCACGTCGAGATTCTCTTTGAACCGATCGCGCAGATCGTCGAGCGGAATGCCGAAGGTCAGCGCCTCCCACTTGACGAAGCCATGACCGATGCCGAATTCTAATCTCCCATTACTCAAGCAATCGAGCGTCGCATAGTCTTCGGCGACGCGCAGCGGATTATGATACGGCAAGAGCAGCACGGCAGTGCCGATGCGCATTTTCTTCGTTCTCTGCGCAATCGCCGCGCCGATAACGGTCGGCGCCGAAAACATTCCCGCGAACGCATGAAAATGATGCTCCGCAAGCCAGACCGAATCGAAGCCGATCTCCTCGCCATAAGCGACCTGATCGATGATTTTTCGAAACCGCTCCGCCCCTTCCGCTCTCGTAGCGGGAAGCGAGGATGGTAAATAGAAAAGCCCGTACCGCATGGCCGGACACATATGTCAGTTTGCTGGGAATGACAAGGTCGAAGAAGTGAGGAGCAAGGTGTGAAGAATCAGCGGAGGAAATTCAACTTTCCCCTATAGAGACCCAAAAAAAAGGGCGCCGTTCATCACGGTCGCCCTTTCGATAACACGGGTCGAAGATTCAACTATCCTTCGATAACCTTCTTCCACTTGTTGTAGATCTTCTCCTTCAGCTCAGGCGAAGACTCTGCGACGGGCGGGAAGTCTTTCATCCACTCGAACGGACGGCAGGCATCGATCACCGCGCGCAGGAGGGTTCTTTAACGACTAGCCGGACCGAGCGACTTTACCGCGAGGCTGCTTCGCGCGGGATTTAAGACGCGATGATCGTTTCGCAAGCTTTAACAAGTTATAGAGGGTCTCATTCACAATCTCAGAGTTGGGAAATGCTTCTGCAATCTGTGGCTGGAGGATGACTACGTTCGACCCCTTCATAACTTGCTTATAAAACTTTCCTCGCTCTAGCTTTTTAAAATCTGAACGTTTGTATTCCGCGCGCATTTCATTGTCACTATCCTTCTTAGCCTTCTTCATAAATTTTCCTTTCAGCTCTTGTCGCGCCACGTGCGCTGATGATCCGGATCGCATTAGACCGGACAGTGTGGACAACAACCAGCAACCTACCGTTCGACGAATAGCCAAATGTGACATAGCGGAATTCATCCAGGGAATGATCGGGGTCGCTACCGCTTACCGCGAGCGGGTCGAAAAAGACCGATGCCGCTTCTTCGAAAATAACACCATGCTTTCGCTTGTTAGTGTCAGCTTTTGACCGGTCCCACTCAAAATCCACACTGCACTATAGCCTGCTTGATCGAAAATTGGCCACTAGATCGATGCACTCCAACATTGATCGTCGCCCGATAAAAAAGGGGCGGCTGCGCAAACAACCGCCCCTTTTCTGAACACTTGATGACGCTTTCTTATCCTTCGATAACCTTCTTCCACTTGTTGTAGATCTTCTCCTTCAGCTCAGGCGAAGACTCTGCGACGGGCGGGAAGTCTTTCATCCACTCGAACGGACGGCAGGCATCGATCACCGCGCGGGAGTTGAAGCCCTTCTTGCCGGGTTGAATGCGCGGATCGAGCGGGCCGCTCCAGCAGCGGCGCAGGATCTCGATCGACTCCACCGGATCGGAACGGCTGGCCAGAGCCCAGATCACGTCGAAGGTGTTGGTCGGATCAATGTCCTCGTCAACGACGATCACATAGCGCCCGAGGTAGGCGCCGGCATGGACCTGGGAAGCGACCAACATGGCTTGGCGTGCATGACCCGGATAGCGCTGTTTGATCGAGATAATGTTGAACAGGCGGCCGCCGCCGGCCTCATGGCACCACACGCCTCTCACATCGGGAACACCGGCCTTTTCGACCTGCTCCCAAATCAACGCCGCCTTGACCATGCATTTGGCGATGGAATAATCCGACGGCGGGCGGCCTGGGCGGGCGCAGCAGAGAATAGGATCGTTTCTATAGTAAACATTTTCGACGCGGATCACCGGTTCCGGACGGCTCGAGCTGGCATAATAACCGGTCCACTCGCCGAAGGGACCTTCGGTCTTTCTATCGGTCGGGTCCATCCACCCTTCGATGACGATTTCCGCCTGGGCCGCAAACGGCAGGCCGGTGGATTTGCCTTCGATGACTTCGATGGGCGCGCCCTTGAGGCCACCGGCATAGTCGAACTCGGACACGCCGTAGTCGATCTCGTTGCCCGATACCATGAACAACACCGGGTCCTGGCCGACGGAAACGACGACCGGGCAAGGCTTGCCGCGCTCGAAGTACTTGTTGCGCTGAATGCTGCCGTGCTTACCAGGGGAGATGTAAAGGCCCATGCTGTTTTTGTCATGCACCATGCCGCGATAAGCGCCGAAATTGACCCAGCCTTCATCCGGATCGCGCGTGGTCACAAGGCAAGCGGTGC
>CAMLCX010000613.1 GCA_946478635.1 uncultured Pseudomonadota bacterium | reverse complement strand
GCGCAGCTGGTTGTCGATGCGCCGGCTTTCGTGACGTTCCGTGCCGAGAATATGCAACCCCCCGGCCGCGATCACCCGCTCTTTCTCGGCGCTGCATACGTTATTGTAGTTTGCCAAAATTTCACCGAATCTCTGACGATTTTCGTCCGGCGCTTTATCGAGCTCTTCACGGACCTGTTCCACCATTCGAAGATACTCTTGCCGCTTCGCTTCGTAATTTTGTTGAGCCTGTTGGATCGATTCTTCATACGGCACGCGAATCTCTTCGCAGCGCGCTTCGGCTTCCTCAAAGGCTCGATGAGCCTCCTCATATTCCGTGATTACCGCAGCATGGTCACCGTCCGCGAGCACGGCGCGCGCATTTTCGAACTCCAGGTCAATCAGGTATTGCTCGTAAACCCGGCGTTTCTCATCCAGCGCCTCGATCAGCGTTTCACGTTCACCGCTATTTTGTTGCCAACGTTCCAATGCCTCGCTAAACCCCTCACGCGCCTCTTGAAATTCGCCGGCAATTTCTGGAGTGGTAGCACCGGATCCATTAAGAACTGCGGCTTCGAGCGCTTCCTTGGCGCGCAAGTACCCTTCGGGGATAGGCCGCATGTTATGCAGCGCTTCGATCAGTTGCGTAGCCGAAAGATCCTCGTAGCGCTCCCGCGCCTCGCGAAAAGGAGATATGGAACGAATCTCACGCTGCAGCTCTGTAGTCCGCTTTAAGGCCTCACCACGTTTTTGGTCAAAACTTTCGCTGTCCCTAATATATTTCTTTTCGATCCGTTGCACTTCTTCTTCATGTTTTTCCCGGAGCTCGCGCAAGGCGTCTTCATAGCGCGCTGCACCTTGAATCGGCAGCTTTGCGGCACGGCTGATCCACTCGTTTTCCATATCCGAGCGAGAGAGAAATTCCGGATTGCCGCCGAGCAAGATATCGGTGCCACGCCCCGCCATATTGGTAGCGATAGTTACCGCGGCGAACCTCCCGGCCTGAGCGATGATGCTCGCCTCCGCTTCATGGTTCACGGCATTCAAAACATTGTGCTTGATATTCTTCTTCTTGAGCATGCGCGAGATCCGCTCGGACTTGGCCACGGACGTAGTTCCAACCAGTATCGGCTGCCCATTCTTGCTTCGCTCCTCGATCTCCTGCACAACCGCGTCGTATTTTTCATTGTCCGTGCGATAGACGACGTCGGGAAGGTCCTGGCGTACCATGGCGCGATGAGTCGGGATGACAACCACATCGAGTTTATAGATTTTTTTGAACTCTGGCGCCTCGGTATCCGCCGTCCCGGTCATGCCCGCGAGTTTTTTGTACATGCGGAAATAATTCTGAATCGTAATCGTCGCGAGCGTTTGGTTTTCCTCGCGGATGTGCACCCGTTCCTTGGCTTCGACCCCTTGATGCAAGCCATCCGACCAGCGCCGGCCGGGCATCAATCTGCCGGTGAACTCGTCGACGATGATGACTTCGCCATCCTTGATGACGTAATCGACGTCGCGCTTGAAAATCGCGTGCGCTTTGAGCGCCTGTTGCACGTGATGCAAGGTATCGATCTGGCGCGGATCATAAAGATTATGCACGCCGAGTAACCGCTCGACTTTCGCCACGCCGCCCTCGGTCAACGTCACGGAGCGGCTTTTCTCGTCGACCGTATAGTCGCCCTTGGCTTCGATCGCGGCGCGATCTTCTTGCGAGGGGTCGCCCTGAATGACCGCGCCGCGTTGCAGCTTGGGAATGATGCGATCAATGACGTAATACTTGTCGGTGGATTCCTCGGCCGGTCCGGAGATGATCAGCGGCGTGCGCGCTTCGTCGATGAGAATGTTGTCGACTTCGTCCACCACTGCGTAATTAAGCTCCCGTTGGACGTATTCCTCCAAGGAAAATTTCATATTGTCGCGCAGATAATCGAAGCCAAACTCATTATTGGTGCCATAAGTGATGTCCGCGAGGTAAGCCTCTTGGCGGCTGATCGGGCGGAGGTTCAGGTAACGATAGTCCTGCGTGATAAAGGCCGGATCGAAAAGATAACTCGCTTCGTGCACGATCGACGCGGTGGACAATCCCAGCTTGTGAAATATCGGCCCCATCCACTGCACGTCGCGCCGCGCCAAATAGTCATTCACGGTGATCAAGTGGACGCCGCGTCCCGTCAAGGCGTTTAAATAAAGCGGCAAGGTCGCCACGAGAGTCTTGCCTTCGCCGGTTTTCATCTCCGAGATCTTGCCCTCGTGAAGCACGACACCGCCGATTACCTGCACGTCGAAGTGGCGCAGACCGATGGTGCGTTGTGATGCCTCGCGGACCGCCGCGAACGCTTCCGGCAAAAGCTCTTCAAGAATCTCCGCCTCTTTTTCACGTACTTGCTTATCGAGCTCTTCGCATTGGGTCTTGATCTCTTCGCGTCGCTCCGGTTCCGCGCTCGCGCTCTCGGCGCGCGCTTCTTCGAGCTCTTGTTTCAAACTTGCGGTGGCTTCGGCAAGACGCGCTTTGAACTGGTCGGTCCGAGCCTTGAGTTCGGCATCGCTGAGGCCCTGATAGTCCTGCTCCAAATCATGGACCTCATCGACGTAAGGATGAATCCGCTTAATTTCGCGGTCATTCTTCGTCCCGACGATTTTTTTAATCAAATTAAGCATGCGTCGAATTTTCTCCCTGCATGATGGACAACGTAGGAGGTACAGGTTTAGCCGAGAATATTAAAATACCTGATTCCGAGGTCAACTTAAAGCCATTCTTGAGGAACACAAAGCATCCTCAACGCTCGATGCGCACTGCCGATTCGACCTTTTCACCGAGAAAGCGGCGGCCGACTTTAATGAAACGGTCCGGCGCGTCGGTGACAAAAAAGCTGTGCGCCCCTTTGCCTTCTTTTCTCACGATCGATGTCTTTTTCAGCACCGACTCGACCACCTTGGCCGTTTCCTCGGCGGAATCGACCAGGCGCACGCCAGGGCCCATGAACTTGCGAATGGCTTTCTTCAACAATGGATAGTGCGTGCAGCCGAGAATCAACGTGTCGATACCGCTTTGCTTGAAACCTTGAAGATAGGCTTTAGCCGTCATCTCGACGACTTCGTTATCCGTCCAACCTTCTTCGACCAGCGGCACGAAGAGTGGACAGGCGCGGCTGTACACTTCGA
>CAMLCX010000612.1 GCA_946478635.1 uncultured Pseudomonadota bacterium | reverse complement strand
TTACAAAAAACGGACGGGCGGTGATGAGCTTCGGCGTAATGGGCGGCACCATGCAGCCGCAGGGCCACACGCAGGTGATGGTGCGCATCGCCGACTACGATCAGAACCCGCAGGCGGCCTGCGACGGCCCGCGCTTTCGCGTCGTGCAGGGCATGGAGGTCAGCGTCGAGGATGGCTTTCCCGCGGGCACGCTCGATGACCTGAAGCGCCGCGGGCACCGCATCGTGACGGTGGACGACTACAACCAGTTCGGCTGCGGCCAGATGATATGGAAGCTCGAGGGCGGCTACTTCACCGCCAGCGATCCGCGCCGCGACGGGCAGGCGGTAGGTTATTAGACTCCGTCAAGATCGTGGTGGGATCGCGAGCCCGGTTCCGACAAACCCGCATTATTCTTAGGGCGACGAGAAATATATTTTCAGGGCATTTGACACCATGCATGCTTCATGTCGGAATATTTACAAGAGGCCGGGACTACGGAGAAGTTGACCGAAGACGATCTGCGCGACCCAGCCCGATCACGATATCAGGTCCGTCCAGCCTAAGGAACAAAGCGTCGTTACCGGGCTAGACCTGAGCGGGCGAAAGGCAGAGGTTCAGGTCTCTACTGTTGTCCGGGGACACTTACAATGGACCCTCACGTGTTATGCTGCTGCAGCCACTGATGCACTTCTTCGTCCGAGAGTGATTCGATTTGATCCAGCAACGTCGCCAACTCACCATCGGCGCTCTTGGCGGCGCTGTTTTCGCTAATTTCGCCAGCCAACTGGGCGATCGTCGGGGCTTCGAAGAGCATCTTCAAGGCAATTTCTATCTTGAGCTTTTTCAACACACGCACTGTCATTTTCGTCGCAAGCAGCGAATCGCCTCCAAGATCAAAAAAATTGTCGTGAATTCCAACTGAGTCTATCGCCAAAATCTCCGACCAAATTCGCGAAAGCTCCCTTTCCAGGGACGCCCTAGGGGCAGTGTACGAAACATCCAGTTGCGGTCGTTTGTGAGACGGAAGCGGGAGGCGCAGGCGGTCGGTCTTTCCGTTCGGGCTTTGGGGTATCGCGTCCATGTGTACGAATGCTGACGGAATCATGTACTCCGGAATCACGTTAGCAAGGTTTTTGCGCATCTGCGTTGCCGTCATTACGGACGATGTCGATGGAACAAAGTAAGCGACCAGTCGTTTCTCACCCAGGGAATCTTCGCGCCCGACAACGACCGCGTCTTGAATGCCGTCCATGCTGCGGAGCGCGACCTCGATCTCCGAAACATCGATCCGAAAGCCGCGAATCTTTACCTGGAAATCCAGGCGGCCCACATGAGTCAGGCAACCGTTCTCCGCGCGCGTGCCGAGGTCACCGGTGTGATAAATGCGAAATCGTTCATCCGACGGATCAGGTTGAAATGTGGCCCGGGTGCGCTCGGAGTCGTTCCAGTAACCGGTCGACACGTAACGACTCCGCACGCAGATCTCGCCTACTTCGCCGGCCGCCACCTCACTGCCGCTTTCGTCGAGCACTAGAATATCCTTGTCGGGCAGCGGCCAACCGATGGTGAGCTTGCTTTCCTCTACCTGCGTTCCGTGCGGAATGTAATTCTGGCACACGTTGAAGCATTCCGTCGGACCCAACCCGTGCGATATCACGCTCGACGGCGCGAAGTGCCGGTTGAAGAATTCGACGTCGCCGCGCAGCACCGGTTCGCCGCCGATCGTGAGAAGGCGCACGTCGGGGAAAGTCAAATCCTGCGGCAGGGTCGCCATAAAATTGCGAAAGGTCGTCGGCAGCGTGCGCCATATGGTGATCCGGTTGGAACGGAGCCATTCCGGCAGCGCGCTGAAACCGCGTTCCTTGAGATCGTAAGGATAAATAGACCCGCCGTTGAGAAAGGTGCAATAAATCGTGCGGATCGAATTCGCAAAGCTCATCGACGTATACAGCAGCCAGCGATCGCGCGCACTGACGCGCCAGGCGTTGGTAAGATTGCGCACTTCGACGAGAACGCTTTTGTGCGTGTGCATCACGCCCTTGGGATTGCCCGTCGAACCCGAGGTGTAGAGCAACAGGGCGAGGGCATCCGCTGACGGATGCGTTTCCAGATTGTCGCGCGAAAAACCGTCGTCCACGTCATCCAGGTTAACCACTTCCTTTCCGTCCTGGGCCAACTCGGAGGCGAACGAAAAATTGTTGTCGTCGGTGATAATCAGGGTCGCGCCGGAGTCGGCGAGCATGAAGGCGAGTCGCTCGCGGGGATAGGTCGGATCGAGCACGAGATAAAATTTGCCGGTTTTCAGCACCGCGAGGATGGCGGCGAGGATGCTCGCGCCGTGATCGAACATCAGAGCGATCGCTTCCGCACGCTCGCCGCGCAGCGAGAGAATTTTTCGCGCCAGGCGATTCGCCGTCTGGTTTAACTCCACGTAGGTGAAAGACCGCTCCGGCGACTTTATTGCCAAGCGATCGCCTGCGGCGCGGACTCGTTGCTCGAAACGTTCCGGGATCGATTGCTCGATCTCGTCGTCGGTGAAAGGAACATGAGGATGGACAGGGTCGAATGGAAAGCGTCGAAAGGGACTGTCCGTGTTCATGATGCTCGCCTCCTGGTTGCCGTTTCCGTATATTCACGTGTGCAGGGACGGCCGCTTTGTCTCTCCTACCAACAAAAGTTGCGCTAGACGAAGCTGCGTCCTGGTCGTTTTCCACGGCAAAAGACGGATGCCACAAAGCACGAGGTAAGTAAACAAGATCTCACATGCGGCCGCACCACGATTTCAACCGCCTCATTGGCGGCAAAATTCTGAAGGGGTAAGAAACGGAAGCAAAGGGTCAGAAGTGGATCTTAATCGTGTGAATGACCGGCATTGAGAACAAAGAGATCACCCTTCAGACACTGACATGCTTGCTCCAAGTGCCAGCCTTGTGATGGTATCGATTAAGCTCAGGGCCGTGTGCTGGGCTAGCCAAAGGCACGAGCGACTAATATTCGATAATCGACGCTTCACCGGTCTTGTTTTGTTCTGATGCGCCCCGCACACGGTTGGAACTCTTCAGGGTACCGGTGCTACTAACTGAACAGTCGAAGGGAGACATTGGATATGGCGCAAGATTTCGTCGGTACCAAGCGCTGGGTGCGGCCGGCCTCTCCCTAT
>CAMLCX010000611.1 GCA_946478635.1 uncultured Pseudomonadota bacterium | reverse complement strand
ACCGCCGACACGAGGATTTTCAGTCCTCTGCTCTACCGACTGAGCTACCTGGCCAAAAAGAGGTGAATTTGGAATATTGCGTAAAAGTTCAGGGGAGTCAAGTTTCGCTCAGGCGGCGGCGAGTTTTTCTACCTGCCTTTCGACAAAATCCACGACCTGGCATTCCAAACGGACGCCGTCGAGCGCGTTCACTTCTTGGATTCCCGTCGGGCTGGTGACATTGACCTCCGTTAGATAACTGCCGATGACGTCCAGACCCGCGAAGTAAAGTCCGTCGGCCCGCAGCAACGGCGCCAGCGCGGCGCAAATCTCGCGGTCGCGTTCGGTAAGATCGGTCTTCACGCACTGGCCGCCGACGTGAATATTGCCGCGCGTCTCGGACTCCAAAGGCACGCGCAGCACCGCGCCCAAGGGCTCGCCGTTGAGAACGATGATGCGTTTATCGCCCTGGCGGATCTCCGGCAAGTACCGTTGCGCCATGACGAGGCGCCGGCCGTTGTCGGTCGCCGCTTCGAGGATCGCATTGGTGTTGCGGTCCTGCGCGCTCAAATAAAAGACTCCGCTGCCGCCGCAGCCGTCAAGCGGCTTGACGATCATCTCACCGCCCAATTCTTCCATAAACTTTTTTAACATCGCGATGTCGCCGGCGACCAGTGTCTGCGGAATCTGTTCGGGAAAACGCAAAGCGTAAAGTTTTTCGTTGGCTTCGCGCAGCCCTCTGGGATTGTTGAACAGAAAACATCGTCGCTCATCGATCAAGCTCAACAGATGCGTCGTGAAAAAAAACTTCATGTCGAAGGGCGGATCCTTGCGCATCCACACGCTGTCGAACTCCGCGAGCGCTCCGGTCTTCGCTTCGCCGAGGCGGTAGTGCGGATTGGCGCGCGCAAGCTCCAATTTTCGGTAGCGCCCGTGCGGCGTGCCGCCGCGCAGGAACAGGTCATCGACCTCCATAAAATAGATTTCGTGGCCGCGTCGCTGCGCTTCGAGCATCAGGACAAAAGTCGTGTCCTTGTCGATATGGATCCTGTCGACCGGGTCCATGACCACGCCGATTCGCAATTTACCCATGTTGTTTATCCGACCCGCGATTTCATTCTCGTATCACCCAGGTATGCGCCAGGTAATCGTGCCAACCGCGCTTTTCCCGTTGCCACAAGATCCACAAAAAAGCCAGGCCCAATGAGGCACAGCCCAAACCGACCGTGCCGATCCAGCGCAGCAACGCTCGTCGAAAACTGATCGGCCGCTGATCCCTGCCTACGAGGCGCAGACCCAGGAGCCACTTGCCGACGGTTTTTCCTTCCATGCCGTGGAAAGAAACAAAATAGACCGTAGCCAAGCCCATGCATGCAAGCGTCAAGAGGGAGACGAGCGGGCCCGCATTCTTCCACGAGACAAAGCGATGATGGGCCGACAAGCCGACTTTGTATCCGATGTAGGCCATGACTCCCATCAACGTGGAGAGCAACGCGATGACGGCCATGTCCACAAGGAACGCGCTGAGCCGGCGGAAAAATCCGCCCCATCGCACATTCGGAACCGCCTCGCGCGGCGTAAAAAACACAGGAGCACTGGGCCCGGGGACGATTGTATCGACTCGCGGCGGGAACTCCCACGCTTGATCCTCAACGGCCGCTTTAGGCTCTTCGATATCCTGCGGCGACTCCTCGGCCGTCAAGGTGAAATTTTCCGCCTTCGGCACTCCCATGAATACTCTGTGGAGCAGCTTGGCGCCGCATTTTCCACAGCTCTCATCGGAGCTAAGCACCGGCGCTTCACAATTTTGGCAGTTCATCATTCACCAGCGTTCGCCTCCAACATGCTAGAGAATGCGCGCATTCGAAGCAAGTCGAGACGGGTGTTGTCCCGGCATTCCTAAAATAAACCGTTGGATTTGAGCGCGCCTCCGCGCTCAATAAACTTCCAGGCCAGGACGCTATTGCAAATCCCCCCAAAGAAACTGTACCAGGCTGAGCGCCGTCACAGCCGCGGTTTCGGCGCGTAGAATTCGTTTGCCCAGGCCAACGGACTGGAAATCATGCAACCGGGCGAGCTCCGCTTCTTGGCGGTCGAATCCCCCTTCGGGACCGATCACGACAAGCACGGACTCGGCTCGAGAAAATTTCTCGTGCGCTTGCCGCAGCGACTGATGCCGCTCATTTTCCCAAAAAAGCAGTTTAAGCACCTCCGCCGAGCCGCGTTCCACCAGAGCACGGAACTCACAGAGCGGCAATATTTCCGGTACTCGGGTCCGGCCGGACTGCTTGGACGCGCTCAAAGCGATTTTTTGCCAACGAATTGTCCGCGCAGCGATCTTTTTTGCGTCCCACTTCGGCACCGAAAAAGCGGAGGTAAACGGCACAATCGTTCGCACGCCGAGCTCGGTCGCTTTCTCGACGACGAGGTCCATCTTTTCGCCCTTGGTCAAACCGACCGCAAGGGTTACCTCAAGCGGCGATTCCCGCCCGGCCTCGTAGGATCGGATGATTTCTATTTCTGCTCGGTCGGCAGAGATCTCGACAATCACGGCTTCGTGCTCCCACCCGGAGTCGTCAAAGACGGTGATGCGGTCGCCCGGAACCAGACGCAGGACTCTTTTTAAATGCGCCAGCTCCTGCCCGTCGATCCGGCCGCGCTGGTCGCGCAGGTTCTTTCTCGGCACGAAGAAACGAGCCATCGTCCACTACTTCCGCTGCAAGAGCAGCGTCACCCAATCGCGCGATCGTTTGCGCTCAAGAACTCGAAAGGAGCCGGCAAGACGGCGCGACACCGCATTCGCTTTTTGATGCAAGACGCCGGATAGAATGAGAAACTTTTTAGCGGCGACTTTCTTTTCCAGCTCGCCCGCCAGCTCGACAATCGTTTCCGCCGTCAAGTTGGCGACGACGAGGTCAAATCTTCGCCGGATCGTCGGCAGCCGGGCACGACTCAGGCGAACTTCTCGCGCGACGCCATTGGCGTGGAGATTTGCCCGCGCAACTTGAACAGCCACAGGATCGTTGTCGATCGCCACGATGTCCGCCGCGCCCAGCAGCGCCAGCGCGATTGTCAGAATGCCCGAGCCGGTGCCAACGTCGAGAGCGGAAAATCTTTTTCCCGCGAAGCTGTCCGCGACCGATTCGAGGTATTCCATGCAGCCGCGCGTGGTC
>CAMLCX010000610.1 GCA_946478635.1 uncultured Pseudomonadota bacterium | reverse complement strand
AGATAAAGCCGTAAGGAGGATTTTGCCGTGAGCGCCTTGGGCGGGCAAGCGGAACTGGTTTACCGGCACAACCGCGTCACGCGGTTGACGCATTGGCTAAACGCGGTCGGCTTGCTGATCCTCTTTATGAGCGGGTTGCAGATCTTCAACGCGCATCCGCATCTGTATTGGGGCCACACTTCGGAGCCGGACGCGGCATTCTTCTCCATCGCCGCGACCTCGGATGACGGCGACGTGCGCGGCTATGTGCGGTTCTACGGCAAGCAGATCGACACCACGGGCTATTTAGGGGCGCAACAAGGCGCGCTGGCGCCGACCGTGCGCGCCTTCCCGAGCTGGTTGACGATTCCCGGCTACTATTCCCTCGCGACCGCCAGGCGCTGGCATTTTTTCTTCGGCTGGCTGTTCGTCATCAACGGGCTGCTCTATGTTTTTTATAACCTCGCCGTCGGCCATCTACGCAAATTTTTTCTGACCTTCTCCGACGCCAAACAAATTCCAGCCATGGTCGCCTACTATCTGCATTTGCGTAAAAGTTCGCCCCAGGAGGACGAGTACAATCCCCTGCAGAAGATGGCCTACACGAGCGTGTTCGTGGTTTTAGCGCCGGTGGTTCTACTCTCCGGCATGGCCATGGCGCCGCAATTGAACGTCGCATTCAATTGGCTGCCCGCCATGTTCGGCGGGCGCCAATCGGCGCGCGCGATTCATTTTATTCTTGCCTTCGGCTTTCTTCTGTTTGTTTTCGGCCATGTCTTCATGGTCCTGACCCAGGGATTTCTCAACAACATGCGTTCGATGACCACCGGCTGGTACAAAGAAAAGGTTCAGCGCAAAGAAAAACCGCCGCGAGCGGTGGATCGACACTTGCGGCCCGACATCGCCAGAGCCCTGAGAGGCGACGATCCGCCGGCTCAAGCGCAAAGCGACCCGCAAACCGCAGCAAACTCGCCCTTAGATACGCCCGCTCACGCCGCAGTGGCGCTTTCAAGCGAGGCGCCGGCCGGAGCTCCGGCGGCGGCGCAGGAGGAAAAGAAGGATGTCTAATCTAAATCCTAAATGGAGCCGGCGCGAGATGCTCATCGCCGCCGCTCAAGGGGCTGCGGCGATGGCATTGAGCGGATGCGAAAAGATATTCGACGGCCTGAGCCAGAACAAGGCCGTGCAGTCGGTGCTCGAATCCGCCGAAGGAGTCAATCTTCGCGTGCAGCGTATGCTCACGATCCGCAACAAACTCGCTCGGGAATTTCCGGAAAAAGACATTTCTCCTAAATTCCGCGCCAATGGGAATCCGCCGCCGATCACGATGGACTACGCAGCGGGAGCGCAAAATAACTGGGCTAATTGGCGCCTGGAGGTTAATGGCTTCGTCCAGAAGCCCGCGCAGTTGACACTGGAGGAGCTTAAAGCCATGCCCGCGCGCACGCAGATCACGCGCCACGATTGTGTCGAAGGCTGGAGCGCCATCGGCAAATGGAAAGGCGTCCGTTTGGAGGAAATTCTTAAGCGGGTTCGACCGCGGCCGGAAGCAAAATACATCGTCTTTCGCTGCATGGATACCGACGGTGACGGTAATCACTATTACGAAAGCATCGATCTCATCGACGCCGTGCATCCGCAAACTATTTTAGCCTATGAATTGAACGATCAGCCGCTGCCCATCGACAACGGCGCCCCGCTTCGCCTGCGCATCGAGAACCAGCTCGGCTACAAGCACGCCAAATACATTCGCGCGATCGAATTTGTCGACAGTTTTGAAAAGATCGCCGGCGGCAAAGGCAGCTACTGGGCCGACCAGGGCTACGAGTGGTACGCGGGGATATAAGCCACACCTGGGCCGCGATCCGGCGTCGATAATCCTTTCCGCAAAATGGGATCGCCTTTTTTGCAAAGTCCCCATGACACGGATCGATTCAGCGTAGAGCAACGCGAGAGATGGCATAAAACCCGCGCTTGGGTTAACCCTACACGTATGCGTATCTGTTCATTGCTGCCCGGCGCAACGGAGATCGCTTATCTACTCGGGCTTGGCGATCAGGTCGTCGGCGTCACCCACGAATGCGATTACCCGCCGGACGCCAAGCAAAAATCGGTCGTCGTGCGCAGCGTCATCGATTCGAACCGCATGTCCAGCCAGGAGATTGATCGTAAAGTCGCCGAGCTGTTGCACGCGGGTAAAGGCCTTTACACGATCGATGAGCGAAGTTTTATGGACGCCGCTCCCGACGTCATCGTGACCCAGGGCCTGTGCGACGTCTGCGCGCTGGACTACGACGACGTTGTCAAAGCCGCGCAACGGCTGCCGCGCATGCCCGCGATCGTATCGCTGAATCCGCGTTCCTTGGCGGAAATGCTCGACGATATCATGCGCGTCGCCGCGGTCACGCAGAGCGAAGTCGCCGCCAGGGCGCTGATGCAAGACTTGCGCGAGCGTATCGATCGCGTCGCCATGGCCGAGCCGAAATATCGCCCGCGGGTGGTCTGCCTCGAATGGTTCGAGCCCCTCTACGTCGCGGGTCACTGGGTGCCGGAAATGGTCGTGCTCGCCGGCGGCTTCGACGCGCTCGGCCGCAAAGGCGAGCCGTCGCATCGAGTCGAGTGGCAAAGTGTTGTCGATGCAAGACCGGACGTACTGCTGCTTATGCCCTGCGGCTTCGACACGCGCCGGGCGATCAAAGAATCGACGCCGTTGCGGAGTCTGGCGGGATGGAATGACCTCCCGGCCGTAAAAGCCGGCAACGTTTACGCGCTAAACGGCAACGCCTATTTCAGCCGCCCCGGTCCGCGCCTGGTCAATGGCTTGGAAATTCTCGCGCGTATCATTCATCCGGAGCAAATGACCGAAACGTTCTCGCCTACGGAGGCCGCGCGATTGAACTGAGCCGGCGCGCGGGCCACCGCAAGGCTGCCTAGTGAACTGCAACGTTTGGTTAGCGTCTAAAATAGCAGAGCCCTTCGACACAGCTCAGGGCGAACGGAGAAAGGGAAAGCCTTTCGCGGTGAGGCAGCCTGTCCTGAGCTAAGCCGAAGGGAACCATGAACGGTAGACGCCATTTACCTGTTACAGCTTCCTAGCCTGGATTAGTCATGCCACGAGGAAACCTGACGACACCCTGTTGATCGAGTTGTAACCCTGGAGGAACGAAGGCACCGGCGCGAATGTTTCAT
>CAMLCX010000609.1 GCA_946478635.1 uncultured Pseudomonadota bacterium | reverse complement strand
CAAAAAGTATCGGCAGGTAGGCAGCACAAATCGCGCTGACTGCGCTTGCGCCAATCAGTATTGCGATACCGGTGAGGGGTTCCCACTTGATCACGATCGGCAACAAGATCGCGTAAACGAGCGGCATTCCCAACCCCTGCGGCGCCACAGCGGTGAAGGTGCCGCTGCTCACGCCAATGAGCATGGCGAGGAATACCTTTAGTTGAAGGATGTTTAAGAAACCGTTAATGGCTGCTTCGAACAGCGACATTTCCATTGAGCATGATCCTTATCGATTATTTATTGATTTGGCGTAACGCGCACGAGACACCATTCAATCCGACGTTCCAGTGCACAAAGCCGAGGCGCAGCGCACTTATACTGGTTTCCAGGGCCGTGGCGCAAGTACCAAATTTGGATTACCCCCGCGTCTCCTCGCGTGAAATCGCATAGATGACATGCAAATCGATCATGCTCCTGTCCAGCCAGCCACACGGCACACCAACGGATCGTCGGAAGCGGCGAATCTCATCAATTTCTCATAATTGTCGCTCGCAAAGTCTTCGAGAGCGAATACTTTTTTGCACGCAAGTTGAGGATCGCTTGTCTCATCCATTTCGGCGGTATCACAAGGGTGGCAGCGCGCCCGCGCCGGCGAATTTCTTGAATAGCTCGATGGTCTCGGGATCGCGCGGCAACTCGCGGATGGCGCGCTCATTTTCTTCGGGTAACAGCGGTGTGGGATCTTCGCCGACGACTTTTCGGTATTCCTTGACAAACTCCGGGTCCTTAAAGGCTTTGCGCATCGCGTCTTTGATCGTTTCCGCGCGGTCTTTTTGAGTTGGCGGGGGCAAAATAAAAGGCGATCCCGAAAGTCGGAATAGACGGAACATGGACAACACCTTGCGGCCGGGCTCGGTTTTCGCGAACGTTTCGATTTCCGGCAGGCGCGAAAACAGCGGATGCTTCAGGCCCTTGGGGATCTCCATGACGACGTGAAAATCGACGAGTTTTTTATCGATCCACTCAGGGTTGCGCGCGTAGAAGTCATCGGTGTTGGCGATCGCATCGATCTCGCCGCGCAGGAGTGCCACGTCGCGCTCGGGAATGGAGAAACCGGTGACGTATCGGCCGTCTTTGAGACCGAGGAGCGCGGCAAAGATTCTGCCGATGGTGTAATTGGTGTGGCCGACCGACTGGGCGCCGATGCGGATCCCGGTCGCGGCGCGCAGTTTATCGAGATTTGTCAGCCCGAGTTCTCTGCGGGTGGCAAATACATAGTGAGTCGCGCTGTACGGCGAGCCGATAAAGGGGAGCTTATCGAGATCGTATTGCACGCCGGTTTCTCCGAGCACGGCGTTGGCGACTACGCCGCCGCCGACATTGCCGATAACCAGCCCGTCGGTGCGCGTCATCGCGAATACATGGTTGGCCGCCTTGCGGCCGCCGCCACCGTCCATGTACTCATGCACGAAGGTGGGATTGCCGGGAATGTATTTTTGCAAAAAGGGCAGCACCGCGCGCACGCGATAGTCGCCCGAGCCGCCGGGCGCGCGGCCGTGCAAAAGCGTAATCGTCTTGCCTTGATAGAAGGGCGCTTGGGAATAGGCCGGCGCAGAGAAAAAAAATACCACCGCGCACAGCGCCGCCGAAGCGGCCAGCGGCACTCGCAGTTCCTTTGCTTTCATGTCATGCCTCCTCTTCTCGGCGTGAGAGGTTCAAATCGTTCAAGCCGTTCAACCGCTACGCTCCGTTCAAACCCTCACCTCTGTCCTCCCCCGCGACGCGGGGGAGGATGAAGGAGGGGGCTTGAACTACTTGAACGCTTTGAACGGCTTGAACAGCGACAATTCATCTCGGCGGCAGTTTCTTGGGTCCCGCTATTACTTTAAATAACTCGATTGCCTCCGGGTCGCGTGGGACTTCTTTGATCGCCTTCTCGTGGTTTTCCGGCAGTAACGGCGTCGGATCGTCGGCGGTGAGTTTCCGATACTCCTTGGCGAATTCCGGATCCAGGTAGGTTTTGCGGAAAGCCTCCTTTAATATGGAGACCCTGTCTTTTGGTGTTCCCGGCGGCAGTACGAACGGCGTGCCGGTGACGCGGAACGCGCGCTGCAAGGCGAGCATTTTGCGCTCGCGGTCGTTCTTAGCAAAGGTCTCGATCTCGGGGAGCTTGGCGAACATTGGATGAGGATGCTTGTCGCCTTTGGGTGTTTCCATGATCGCGTGGATGTTGACCAAACCTTTGTCGAGCCATTCACGGTTGCGTTGCAGGATGGTGTCCGGTCCGGTGGCGCGGCCGTCGATCTCGCCGCGCATCATCGCCGGATCGAGTTCTGCACCGCCGAAGGCGGCGATGAAAAGCGGATCTTTGAGGCCGAGCATATAAGTGAAAAGACGCCCTTCATTGTATGTGGAGAAGCCGACCGACTGCCCGCCGATTTTGACGCCGGTGGCGGCGCGCAGCTTGTCGATGGTGTCGAAGCCCGCGTCTTTGCGCGTGACAAAGACGGAATGATAGCTGCTGTAGGGCGAGCCGAGGTAATGGAACTTGTCGATGTCGTATAGGACGCCCGATTCGCCAAGTATGGCGAGTGAAACCATCCCCGAGCTTAAGTTGCCGATGGTCAGGCCGTCAGGGCGGGACGATCGGAATACGTGATTGGCGGCCTTGCGGCTGCCGCCACCCGGCATGAATTCCATGACGATCGTCGGGTTTCCCGGAATATATTTTTGCAGAAACGGCACCAGCGCACGCACCCGCAAGTCTCCCGTGCCACCGGGATCGCGGCCTTGAATGATCGTGATGGTCTTACCCTGAAAGAACGAAGTCTGTGCGGCGGCGAATTGGGGGAGAAGGAACGCGCTAATCGTAACGAGCATTACCGCTGCGCACGACGTATTCTTGTTTTTCATTGTCGCATCTCCCTTGGTAAGAATTGTTTCAGTAGGTTAGAGCCGATCGGTGAATAAGAGGCAAGGGCCTCGAAGGTACAATTGCATCATCACGCAGGGAAGGAAGATGGCATGCATCATCTCCACTTCCGGTCCGAGCTTTTGAATCGCTGAGGGTTCATTCCCCGCAGCTTGCTGCGTCAAGTAAATCGCTCATCCGAAATCCGTCATTCCCGCATGTTTTAAGCGGGAATCCAGGCGAGTCCGGATCTGGACCCCCGATAAATACATTCGGG
>CAMLCX010000608.1 GCA_946478635.1 uncultured Pseudomonadota bacterium | reverse complement strand
ATTGTCATCGAGGTCTTTCGATACCCCGCTGCTTGCGGCGGGGTTCTTCATTGACTACCCCACGTATGCCGCGGGGAATCAAACCCGCAACGATTGAAGCATGAATTGTTTAAAGCCGTTCTGCGAGCCAGTCGAGCATGAACGGCACATTGTGTGCCCAGTAGTCGTGGCTGCAGTGAATGGTCCCGCCGGCTTTCGGATCGTCGTAGATTTTTAAAGTTTTGTCTTTGGCGCCGATTTCGTTGAAGAGCCGTCTGGCGCCTGCGGCGCTCATGCGAATGTCGTTTCCGCCGTGGGTGATCAATGTCGGGCATTTTATATTCTGCGCGATTCCCTCCATGGTGAAAGCCTTGAGTTGTTCGCGCGCCTGTTCGTCGGTGACACCGCCGAGGAGACGACGCACAGTCGCCCGCAGATTGGGGCAGAACTCGTAGAGGTCGTCCAAGACGCTGTAACAGCCCGACCAGCCGATATACGCTTTGACGCGCGGCTCGAATGCTACGGCACGCGGTGCGTAGTAACCGGCCATGCTGATGCCGATGACGGCGATTTTATTGGGATCAACGTCAGGTCGAGAAACCAAATAGTCGAAGCAAGCTTTGACCGGGACTTCATAGTCTGGTCGCGATGGGATGCCCTTCACGTATATAGACGAACCGCGCCCAGGCGTATCGACCAGGAGGAGGGCGTAACCGCGCTCCGTGGCGGGCCTGCCGTCGAAATAAAGTTCTTCCGAGAAGGCGTCGGCGCCGCCGATCAGGAAGACGACCGGCCATTTGCCGGGGGCTGGATTCACCGGATGACAGAAGTAACCCTCGTAATCTTCCGCGCCGCAGCGAATCTTTACGATCTCGATCGGCGGTGTGTGGAGCCTGGCCGCGGCGTGGAAATTTTCCTGGCATTTTAGGAAGCGCGCTTTTCTGCGCTCCAGTTCATCCCCCGCCAGGAACACATCGGACATTCGATAATATTGGTTGGCGTGGAAAAAAAACTGCATGGCCGTGCGCTTGTGTCCCAAGGCAAGCTCGCGCTTGGCCTTGGCCTCTGTCGATTCCGCGAGTCCGAGCCAGCCCTTTTCCCAGCCAGCCGTATCGCCGGGCTCGAGCGTCTTGCAGAGCCGGCCGATGTCGAAGACATCGCCGCCGCCCTCCTGTGCTTCGGCGACGAGTCTTAGAACTGCAAATTCAGATGGGTGCGATGGGTTAATAAAGTCAAGCATATCTCCTCCGGTTCAAGGTTGTATTTCTTTGTTGGTGGGTTGTTCCATTCCCTCCTTTTCCACGGGCGCTTAGCGGGAATTCGGTCAACATCCGGTGCATCAGCGATACAAGCGATCGATGAACCCGCTGTCGTCCACCTCTTTCAAGATCGTGGTGTTTACAAAACGCTCGGGAGCGCTATTTTTCAGCTCAGGTTTTTCAACGGCGGCGAGATCGATCAGGGCCTTAATGCCTTTGAGTGACGGATAGGGTTTTTGCGGCACAACCTTGGGCGCAAAATAATCATAAGTCGCACTGACTGCTTCCATATCGTTGATCCTCATGTATTTCGCGATGGTTTTCATGCTCTCCGGTTTATGGGTCTTGAAGTAATGAATGCCCTCCACAAAAGCGTGCATAAACTTGATTGCCGTCGGTCTTCTCTGTGTGAGAAATCTTTGGCTGCTACCCAACCCGGTGATCTGGAACTCCGCTCCCAATCCAGCGAGATCCAGAAGCACGTTCATGCCCTGTTTCAGAGCCATGGTCGTAATCGGCGGTAAAAATACGGCTGCTTCGAGTTGTCCCGCCATCATGGCCGTGAGTCTCGTGGACTGCTCGCCTAACTGCAAGATGGTGATTTCCTTCGGATCGATGCCCATGTGCTTTAACGCGAACCGCGCGGCAACATCGGGCGAAGCGCCGAACCGGTTCACCCCAAGGCGTCTACCTTTGAGCTGTTGATACGAGGTGATGGATTTAACCGATACGATTTGAAAAGCGAAAGTATTTACGATGCCGGCGATCATCACCAGATCGGAGCCGGCGAGATTGCTGGCGACCACCGCCGGGCCGCCCACGACGGTGATCGGCACCTCACCGGACATCAATGCCGCCGCGGCTGTTGGACCACCCGGAATGAAGAGCAATTCAACGTCGAGACCATGCTTTTCAAATATACGGGCTTCTTTAGTGATCCAGATCGGCGCCAGCGAACCCGCCTGAGCGCTGTAGCCGACGTGAAGTTTTTCGAGCCTTGTTTGCGCCGTGGTTGAGACGACCGAGCCAGTCAAGCAAAGCCCAGCGATGATTGGAATGAAAAAAAAACTACGCAGCCAAAGTTGCATTGTCACCTTCCTCCAATCTCAATACTGCAAGTAAACCTGGGATTTTTCAAATACCAACCTAGACTAGATGAGCGCAACGAGTTGACGATGCGTTCGGGGGACTGGGACAGGTCGGAGTGCGGTATCGGTTGGAGCGCTTGCTGAACTCAGAGCCCGTGCGCGGCATCGTTGTATGAGTGCACTCGCGGGCATGGCTGATCAGTTGGACCGGCTATTGGGATCCAGGCTGTCGTGTCGCAATGATGGCAGCCGGCGTTTTCGAGATTCAAAAACAAACCAATCGTGCCGCGTGTGATTTGTCATTTTCCAAGCGACCACGAGCCCTAACTCGAAGGGCATGTTAAAGCGCGTAGTTGGTGGCGCTTTTGTATCGAGCTCGACGCGGGAAAGATCGTGAAAAGAGTATCGACATTCCCGAATAAGGTCGAAGATTCTATCTATGCGTCTTTCCCCGCCGGGGATTTCGAGAGTTGCGCGCGGAACCAGTCCAAAACCGCATACTGCGGCGATGTACGCGAGAAAAAGGGATTCAAACTCTTTGTCGTAAGGAATATTGAGAAAGAGAAAGGCTCGGTTCGAAGTGGGGCGCTTATTTCTTTTTCCTTTTGACAACGTGGCTACCTGTCTTAGAAGCGGTCATCCGGTAGGCGGTTGCCCCATTCGCGGCAATACGGTCCATTAAGCCCACAAGCGCATTTGCCCGAGCGGTTGATAGGCCAAAGGTTTTTGCGACTGACTTGGCCCTTGGAAACGCGGTTGCGATTACTGCTTTCGTCATTTTCTCACCATACTTGTTTCTGAGCCTGCATAAGTGCTCAATTGCCTCGCTCAAATGCAACGTCTGGTTGCTGGATAGTTTT
>CAMLCX010000607.1 GCA_946478635.1 uncultured Pseudomonadota bacterium | reverse complement strand
CCTTCCTGCTCCGAAACGACAATGGCCACCGCATCGGTTTCCTCGGTAACGCCGAGCGCGGCGCGATGGCGAGTGCCCCAGGTTTTTCGCAAGTTGGGATTGGTGCTGAGCGGCAGGAGGCAGCGCACGGCGGTCACGCGGCCTTTCTGGATAACCAGCGCGCCATCGTGGATCGGCGAGTGCGGCATAAACACGCTCTCGACCAACTCGCGGCTGACCCGCGCATCGAGTCGGGTGCCGATCTCCATATATTCGTTGAGGCCCACTTCGCGCTCGAGCACGATCAACGCGCCTATATGTCTATCCGTCAGCGCCATCGAGGCCTGGACGACTTCATCGATGATATCCTCGCTCCGCTGCACGATGCGTTCAGCCGAACCAAACAAAGGGGCGCTGCCGACCTGGGTGAGCGCGCGCCGGATATCGCTTTGAAAAATGACAATGATCACCAGGATGATCGACGCCAAAAAGTTATCCAATATCCAGTTGAGCGTCAGCAGCCCGAGGGCGCGCGATGACACATAAGCGACCAGAATGACGGCCAAACCGATGATCATTTGCATGGCGCGGCTGCCGCGAACAATTTGTAGGGAACGGTACACGAGAAACGTGATAATCCCGATATCGAGGAGATCTTGCCAGCGGATCGGCTGGATCCATTCCAACATGGATTTTGACTCGCGTTTAGCTAAGGCCGAACCGAATTGCGTCCGCCACTCGCATGGCCTTGCACGTTTCGGCAACATCGTGGACACGCACGATATTGGCGCCCGCCAAGGCGGCCGCCACGGCCGCGGCCAGGCTTCCTTCAAGCCTGGCCGCGGACTCGAGCGCTAATATTTTTCCAATAAAGGCTTTGCGTGAGACCCCGACCATAAGGGGTTGCCCAAGCGCGGCCAAGGCGGGCAATCCCCGGAGCAATTGAAGATTGTGCTCGCTGGTTTTGCCGAAGCCGATGCCCGGGTCAAGAAGGATTTCCTCCAGCGCGATTCCGCCGTCCATCGCTTCGTAAAGTTGGGCGGCTAAAAAATCCCGGACCTCGCGCGTCACGTCCCGATATTGAGGCTCGACTTGCATCGTTCGCGGCGTTCCCTGCATATGCATGAGCACCACCGGCACCTTTTCCGTTGCAACCAATGAAATCATCCGCGCGTCAAAACGCAGCGCGCTGATATCATTAACGATATCGGCGCCGGCATCCAAAGCAGAGCGCGCGGTATTCGCTTTGTAAGTGTCAATGGAAATCGGCACGGCGACTTCCCGGCGCAAGCCTTGAATCACCGGCAGAACCCGCGCCAGCTCCTCTTCTTCCGGCACGGCATCGGCCCCCGGACGGGACGACTCGCCGCCGACGTCGATGATATCCGCGCCGCCCGCGGCCATGGCCACGCCTTCGGCGATCGCTTTAGCCGGATCGGGCCGGCGGCTGCCTTCGTAAAAGGAATCCGGAGTTACGTTCAAAATACCCATGATCAAGGTGCGGCGGGTAAAGTCGAGATCGCCGTGGCGGGTGGGCAGGATTCTGCGCTCGCCACCCGATAGCGGCGCGAAACGCGTGAAGCTGGCGCTTAATTCTTGCGGCTTGTTATCCGCCATCGAGAGTGCATCCGCGCAATCCAGGTTTGATGTCTGGGCCTCGTGCGGACCGCTCATTGCCGAAGCAAAGAGCAGCCCGCACGGCGTTGATCTTCTATTTCGAAAGGGGAGATTTGGGGGCCGATGCCCTGGGGAAATCCTAGGCGACAGCCGCGGCGGCCGACGGCGTCAACGGCGATCCACCGTTCCCGCCAAATTCTCTCACGATGGCGTCGATCTCGGAGCCGTCCAAAACTTCCTTCTCCAATAACGATTCGGCCACTTTGTGGAGGATCCTGAGATTGGTCTTCAGGAGGTCCTTTGCCTTGTAATAGCTGTCTTGGATGATTCGTCTGACTTCGGCATCGATCTCGATCGCGGTGCTCTCGGAATAATCAACCTTCTGGGTAAAATCTCTTCCCAAAAAGATCTCTTCCTCTTTTTTACCGAAGGTCATCGGCCCGAGCTTCTCGCTCATGCCCCACTCGCACACCATGCGATGCGCCAAGTCGGTGGCCTTCTCGATGTCGTTTCCGGCGCCGGTAGTCATATGATTGAGCACCAACTCCTCGGCCACCCTCCCGCCAAAGAGAATCACCAGGTTATTGAGAAGATAATCCTTGTCATAAGTGTGCTTTTCGTCGATCGGCAATTGCTGGGTCAAACCCAGAGCCATACCGCGCGGAATGATGGTCACCTTATGGATGGGGTCCGCGCCCGGCAGAAGCTTGGCGACCAGCGCATGACCGGCCTCGTGGTAAGCCGTGTTGCGCTTTTCTTCGTCGCTGATGATCATGCTGCGCCGTTCCGCGCCCATCATGACCTTATCCTTCGCGAGTTCGAAGTCGTGCATATCGACTTTTTCTTTATTATTACGCGCCGCCAATAGCGCCGCCTCGTTGACTAAATTCTCCAGATCCGCGCCTGCGAAACCCGGCGTGGAGCGCGCCAGTACGGCAATGTCGACATCCGAGCCCACGGGAACTTTGCGCGTATGCACTTGCAAAATGCCCTCCCGGCCCTTGACATCCGGCCGCGGCACAACCACACGGCGGTCAAAACGTCCCGGACGCAGTAGCGCGGGGTCCAAAACGTCCGGCCGGTTAGTCGCAGCGATCAGAATGACGCCTTCGTTCGCTTCGAAACCATCCATTTCGACAAGCAATTGGTTAAGTGTCTGCTCGCGCTCGTCATGGCCGCCGCCCAGGCCGGCGCCGCGGTGGCGCCCCACCGCGTCGATCTCGTCGATGAAAATGATGCAGGGCGCATTCTTCTTGCCTTGCACGAAAAGGTCGCGCACGCGCGATGCGCCAACGCCGACGAACATCTCGACGAAGTCCGAACCGCTGATGCTGAAGAAGGGCACCCCAGCCTCGCCCGCGATGGCCCGGGCCAGCAGAGTCTTTCCCGTTCCGGGAGGGCCGACCAGGAGACAGCCTTTGGGGATCCGGCCGCCGAGCTTGGTAAACTTTTTGGGATCCTTTAGAAATGCAATGATTTCTTGGAGGTCGTCTTTAGCTTCGTCAACACCGGCGACATCGCTGAAGGTCACACGGTGCTGATTTTCCGTCAGCAGTTTTGCCCGGCTTTTGCCGAACGACATCGCTTTGCCGC
>CAMLCX010000606.1 GCA_946478635.1 uncultured Pseudomonadota bacterium | reverse complement strand
TTGCCCTAGAAAGAGCACGCCGCGAGAATCGCTTAAGAACGGCCAAGTAGCGCCGCTGAAGAAATCACGCTATCGGTCGAACACGGTACGCGCATGCGCTACGGAAAGTAACGTCGGCAGCGCTTCGCGAGAAGCGAAGCAGCGCACGGGTTCTACTTCACGAACGCTTATCAAAAACCGCTCTGAAGATCGAAGATGGAAGATGGAGGATCGAAAATTGATCCTCGATGGTCGACCTTCGATCCTCGGCTTAATCCATCTGACGCCTTAGAAAAGTTGGAATATCGTACTTGTCGTCTTCTTCCTGATTGGCGCTGAACTCAAAATTACTCTTGGTCAACGTCACCGTCTCGACTTCGTCGCTGCCGCTTTTCTTGCGTTGCCACGTCGGCGTGTCCAGGTCGTCGACGATGGTGCCGAGGTGCACGACTTTTCGATTCTTTTGCGCGACGCTCGCGATATTCGCGACATTCTGCGCAGGCGCGGAAGCCGGCTTTTTTTCCTCTTTCGCCTCGCCAAACCCGGTCGCGATCACCGTGATGCGGATCTCGTCGGTGAGGCTCTCATCGATAACCGCGCCGAAAATGATATTGGCATCGTCATGCGCTTCTTCCTGGATCATCGACGCGGCTTCGTTCACTTCGTGCAGACAGAGATCGGGTCCGCCGGTGATGTTGATCAACACGCCGCGCGCTCCCTGGATCGAAATGTCCTCAAGTAGCGGGCTCGAGATCGCTTTCTGCGCCGCCTCGATGGCGCGATTTTCACCGGATGCCGAGGCCGCTCCCATCAATGCCAAGCCCATTTCGGCCATTACCGTGCGCACGTCGGCGAAATCAAGATTGATCAGTCCGGGGGTGATGATGAGATCCGAGATGCCGCGCACCGCTTGCAGCAGCACGTCATCGGCTTTGTGGAATGCTTCGAGCATCGTGGTCGTCTTGGCGGCTATGCTCAACAAGCGCTGGTTGGGAATGACGATCAGCGTATCGACGCTCGCTTTTAATTCCTCGATGCCTTCTTCGGCCTGGCGCATGCGCTTCTTGCCTTCGAAAATAAACGGCTTGGTCACCACACCGACCGTCAGCGCCCCCACATCGCGGGCAACGCGAGCGAGCACCGGCGCGCCGCCGGTGCCGGTGCCGCCGCCCATGCCCGCGGTGATGAAAATCATATCGGAGCCTTCGAGATACTCGCGAATCATCTCTTGGTCTTCCAACGCCGCGCGTCGACCAATTTCCGGGTTGGCCCCCGCGCCCAACCCCTTGGTGACCATGCCGCCGAGTTGAATCCGCACCGGCGCCTGGCTCGCTTCCAGAGACTGGGCGTCGGTATTCGCCACCATAAAATCGACCCCGCCCAGCTTGGCGCCGATCATGGTGTTGACGGCGTTGCCGCCGCCCCCGCCGATCCCGATGACCTTGATGCGCGCGGTCAGGCTATTTTGCTCCACAATCTCAAACATAATCTTTCCTCCTCTAGAAAGAATCGTGAAATTTTGTTTTTCGATTAAAAAAACTCACTCAACCAATCCGACATGCGATGCTTTACTTTCGAGAGAATTTTATCGTCGCGGATGCGATAGACCGTGCGTTCATGGCGTTTCATGCCATGCAGCACCAGGCCCACGCCGGTGGAATACGTCGGGTTGCCGATGATGTCGACGAGACCGCCCACGTGTGTTGGCACACCGAGACGAACGGGCAAGCCAAAGGAACGTTCCGCCATTTCAACGGCGCCCGGCAAGAGCATCGATCCGCCCGTGATCACAATCCCCGAAGTCAACGCGCCCTCAAACCCCGATTTGGCAACTTCTTTTTGAACCAGTTCGAAAATTTCGTCGAGGCGCGGCTCGATGATCTCGCAGAGAATCTGCCGTGAAACACTGCCTGCGCCCTTGCCGGCAACGCTCGGCACATGGACCCGTTCATCAGCCGAGATCATCAAGGCCTTGGCGGAACCGTGACGCTGTTTCATACGCTCGGCGTCATTGAAAGGCGTCCGCAGTCCGGCCGCGATGTCATTGGTCACATGGTTGCCGCCGATGCCGATCACCGCGGTATGCTTAACTGTGCCGTCGTGGTAGATGGCAATATCGGTCGTGCCGCCGCCCACATCGATCAGAACAACCCCCAGTTCGCGCTCCTCGTCGGTTAGCACGGCTGCCGCCGCTGCCAGCGGCGCCAAAACAATCTCCGCCACGCTAAGTCCGGTGCGATTGCAGCACTTGACGATATTCTGCGCTGAAGTCGCCGCCCCCGTGACGATATGGACTTTCGCCTCGAGACGCACGCCGGACATGCCCAAGGGTTCGCGAATGCCGTCCTGATCGTCGATGATATAATCCTGCGGCAGGACGTGCAGGACGTCGCGGTCCATCGGTATCGCCACCGCTCGGGCGGCATCGATGACTCGTTCCAAATCTCGCTGGGTGACTTCCTTGTTTTTCACCGCCACGATGCCATGGCTGTTGAAGGCCTTGATGTGAGCGCCGGAAATGCTCGTGAACACGGTGTGGATTTCACAGCCGGCCATGAGTCCGGCCTCTTCGACCGCCTTCTTAACCGAGTTCACCGTGCTCTCGATGTTGATGACGACTCCCTTGCGCAAACCTTGCGAGGCATGCGAGCCGACGCCGATGATATCGACGCCATTTTCGGTCATCTCACCGATAACGGCACAGACCTTGGAAGTGCCGATATCCAATCCGACTACAATGCTGTTTTTTTTGGCCATAGCTCGTCTAGGAAAACTGCCGATTAGTTTTCTACCCGGCGCAAACGCGCCACCACTTGATCGCGAAAACTCATATCCAAGGAAGCAAGACGCTCCTCATTCCCTTTCCAAAGGGTGAGCAAGCGTTCCATCCGATCCAGCTTCTCCGACCAGTTTCCCCATCCCATGTGCAACGCGATCGGATAGGCCGTCGTGTAGACCACCAACTTGTCGGGTTTGGCAAAATGTATTTCCGACAAGGAATGCGAGCGCTGAACCATCATTTCGCCAAGCCTGATGGCGTCTTTTATGCGCCTGCGCGTGGCCGGATCCGGCGTGGTCAGCTGCTCCGGTCGCAGCCCGGTGAGCAGAGGGAACTTGACGTCCTCGCCCGGCCCGACTTCCTTGAAGACCACGCCGTCCGAGTCGACGTAGTAAAGTTTGCGCATGGCGACGATCGCTTTCGGAGTGCGCTCTTCG
>CAMLCX010000605.1 GCA_946478635.1 uncultured Pseudomonadota bacterium | reverse complement strand
CGATCACACTTTAGGATCAAGAAAAGGAGATAAACCATGGCACGCATTCGACATATCGCACTGCTGACGAAGGACACGGAAAAACTCGCCGAATTTTATCGGGCTTCGTTCGGCCTCAAGGAGGTGGCGCGCAGCGGTGAAGCCGCCGAACATGGCAGGGCGATTTATCTTTCCGACGGCCACATCAACCTGGCCATATTGCCGGCGCGCAATCGTCGCGAAGGGATCTATCACTTCGGCATGGAAGTCGAAGATGTGAAAGGGGCGACGCAGACCGCGTTGGCGTCCGGAGCCACGGGCGGCACCGCTGCGCTGCCCAGAGACGGACGCTTCGCCGAAACCTTTGTGCTCGATCCGGTCGGCACGCGCGTGGATCTATCGCTGGGATGGAAGGTGTAGCTCGGAGCGTGTGATTGTTTTGTAGCGCCGAGGAAGTTCAGCTTTGCTGGCGGTCTTTGGCCGGCCCCTGCTGTTGAGAAAGGTTGCACGCCGTATTGATCAGGGCGACGTGGCTAAAGGCCTGAGGGAAGTTGCCGAGCAGGCGCCTGGCGGCCGGGTCATATTCTTCCGCCAATAGGCCCACGTCGTTGCAAAGGCTCAACAGGCGCTCAAAAAGCCGCCGTGCCTCGTCGCCGCGTCCCTGGAGCGTTAAATTA
Source organism: uncultured Pseudomonadota bacterium (assembly GCA_946478635.1). The sequence goes on along the minus strand of CAMLCX010000605.1, from coordinate 2,539 downwards.
TCGGCGAGCCAGAAACTGCAGGGAAGAAATGCCGCGTCGCCGGCAGGAAGGCCGTCAATTCTCGGTTGAGTCCGATAGCGTAAGACAAATCCCTCGGCCATGAGGTCGCGCTCGATTGCGTTTACGGTGCCTCCGACACGCGGGTCGCTCGGCGGGAGAAATCCCACCAGCGGAATCATCAACAGACTGCCGTCGAGCTCCGCACCGCCATAATATTGCACGAATGAGTTTTGCTTTGGATCAAAACCCTCGCGGCAGACTTCGTCGTGGATTTGCGAGCGCAGGCTGCGCCAGCGCTCAACGGGACCCTGCAGCCCGAAGTTCTCGACGGCTTTCACCATGCGGTCCACGGCAACCCAGGCCATGACTTTCGAATGGGTAAAGTGGCGCTTGGGGCCGCGTACTTCCCAAATGCCGTTATCCGGCTCACTCCACGTCTGTTCCAGGTAATCAGTGAGCGCGCGTTCGACCCGCCAGGCGTTTTCATCGGGCGCCAGCCCGCCGCGACGGGCGAGATACATCGCGTCCAGCAGTTCGCCGTACACGTCGAGCTGAAACTGTTCCCATGCGGCATTGCCGGTGCGCACGGGCGCGGAACCCTCGTATCCGGGTAACCAGCCCAGCTCCAGCTCCGTCAGCCTTCTTTCTCCGGCCAAGCCATACATGATGTTCAACTGGGACGGCTTGCCCGCCACGGCGCGGAGCAGCCAATCGCGCCAAGCCGCGGCTTCCGCCGTGTAGCCGCCAAGCATCAAGGCATAAAGCGTGAACGTCGCGTCGCGAACCCAGCAATATCGGTAATCCCAATTCCTGACGCCGCCGATTTGCTCGGGAAGAGAAGTCGTTGCCGCGGCTGCGATGCCGCCCGTCGGCGCATAGGTGAGCGCCTTCAATGTGATCAGCGAACGAACGACGTTTTCGCGGTAGGGGCCGCTATAGGTGCAGCGCCCGGACCACTCACGCCACCATTGCTCAGTCTGAGCGAGCAGGGTTTCCGCATCGCCGGTCACGGGAGCCGCCTCATGTGACGGATGCCACGTCAACACAAAGTGGACGCGCTGGCCCGCGGCGACGGTAAACTCTGCTTCGGTTGTGAAGTTTTCATTGCGCAGTTCGACGTCCGACCGCAGCGTGAGCGTGTCGGGACCGGCCACCGCACAAATACCGTCGGCCGTTCGGCGCACCCAGGGAACAATCGAGCCGTAGTCGAAACGAATAACGAGCTGCATACGCATGCGCACCTGGCCGCGTTGGCCGACCACGATGCGAACGAGATCCGCTGCCTGGCTGCGCGGCGGCATGCAATCGATGACACTCACCGCTCCACCGGCAGTTTCGTAATCCGTCTCCAGCACCAGGGTGCCGTCGCGATAGCTGCGGCGGGTCCGGCGGATTTCGTCCGCGGGAGTTATGCTCCAGTGGCCATGCTCCTCGTTACCCAGCAAAGCGGCGAAGCAAGCCGCCGAATCGAAGCGCGGGAAACAGAGCCAATCGATGGAACCGCTGCGCGCCACGAGCGCCGCCGTATGGCAATCACCGATGAGCGCGTAATCTTCAATTCGTGAAGGCATGGGTTTGAACTCTCAAAAATTGCCGGTAAATTTATGCAAAATCAGCGATGGCCTTGGATCAGGTTTTGTCCGAGTCGATTGCAATAAAAATATGCTTAATCTGCGGGCGTGATTCGCGGATCTTTTTTTTCAAGGTTGCGGCGCTGGAAGCGATTTCCCCCGCGCTTCGATCAGGCCGGAATCGGAGCTCCATCGCCAGCAACACGGACTCCGGGCCGAAGTGCATGGTGACTAGCCGGCTGATACCTTCAACGTCCGGCGCTGCTTTCACCAAGGCGTTGAGCTTTTCGAGGATTTTCGGATCGACGCCCTCGCCCACGAGCAAACCTTTGCTTTCATAGATCAGCAGCAGGGCGACGGCGGCAAGGATTGCGCCGATAACGATCGACGCCATGCCGTCGAATAACGGATTATCCGTTTGGTGCGATAGGAAAACCCCGGCCAACGCCGCGAGCAAGCCAAGCATCGCGGCCGCGTCTTCGAAGAGCACGGTGAAAGTGGTCGGATCTTTGCTCGCGTGAATCGATTCCCAGATGCCGCGCCCTTGCGTGTGCTCTTGAAACTGCTTCCAGGCCACGTAGAACGAAAACCCTTCGAAGATCAGCGAAAGCCCCAAAACCGCATAACTCCAGGTCACGTTCTTGAGCTCGGAAGGATGGAGCAAGTGGAGAATGCCTTCATACGCGGAAACTCCGCCGCCCACGCCGAAAATCAAAACAGCGACGATCAGCGTCCAGAAATAAAGTTCTTTACCATGGCCGAAGGGATGAAGGGCGTCCGGTGGCCCTTGGCTTTTCCTGATGCCCAGTAATAACAAGCCGCCATTGCCGGTATCCACGAGGGAATGGATCCCTTCGGACAGCATGGCGGAGCTGCCGGTAAACGCCGCCGCGGTAAATTTGATCGCGGCAATCGCGAGATTACCGCCGATGGCGGCGTAGATCGCTTTCTTCGATTCAGCCATGGTG
>CAMLCX010000604.1 GCA_946478635.1 uncultured Pseudomonadota bacterium | reverse complement strand
CGCCGTCCTGAAACTGAATGTGTACGAGCCACTGGAACAGCAGATAGAAGCCGCCCCAGGTAATCGCCGTCGACATGATTGAAGTGAGCCAGCTCACTTCACTCTGGTATTTCAGAAAAAGAAAAATGAATATCGGCACCGTGACAGGAAATCCGAGCAGGAAGACGAGCAGGATGAACGATACGATCCAACAAAATACGCCGATGACTCTTCGGCGCACGAGTTCGGGCGGCACGTCGGTTGTAAAATCGATGTCCATGGCCGCGCTGTCGTTGGTTTGTTCCTTGCCAAAGAGTGTGATCAGGAGCTGAGCCGTTGCCAGGATCAGCAGCGGTAGGCTCACCGACAGGGGAAACAGCTTGGCCTTAAACGTCCATCCGGACGCGGAGAAGATCGCAAAACCAGAAACCGCGATCAGGAGAAAGCAGAAGAGCACTTGGCCTTTACGCACCAGCGACCCCCGCGGCGCTTTGACGGCGCTGTTGAATGTACGGATAGGCGATGACAACGGCCATGAGGACAATCAGTGCGACAACGATCGGGTGAGTCAACCAGCCAAAGCCATAGCGGGTCATCGAGATGAACAGGTAGGTTTCGATCACTTTACCGAGGACAAAACCCAAGACAAAGGGCGGCCGCGGCCAGCCGAAGAGAACCATAAAGTAGCTGAGTACGCCGAAGAGCAAAGTGACGAGCAGGTCGGCGATCTGGCCGTTGGCTGTGTAACTGCCGACAAAAACCAGCAAAAGTACGAACGGTATGATCAAACTGCCTCGGATGTAGGTCAACTTCGCCAATTGGTCGAGGATCGCAAGACACAAGATTACCGTGATGATATTGGCGATCACGAGTGTCCACACCATGGAGAAAGTAAGCGCGAGATGCTTGGTCAACATATCCGGGCCCGGCATGATGCCCATGATCAAAAAGCCGCTGAGCAGGATCGCCATCGCGCCGCTCCCGGGAACGCCGAAGGCGACGGTGGGAATCAACTCGCCGCCTTCTTTGGAATTGTTTGCCGCGCCCGGTCCTAACACGCCGCGAATGTCACCTTTGCCGAAACCGTCTCGGTCCTTGGTGTCTTTCGCGCTCTGGACCGAGTGCGCGTAAGCCATCCATTGAGCGACGCCGCCGCCCGCTCCGGGCAGGATGCCGACAAAAACTCCGATGATTGAGCAGCGAAAGACCAGCCAGAAATGGCGAAAGGTATCTTTGACCCCCTGCAGGACGCCGCTGCTCAGATTTTCCGGCGGGCGGTCGCCCGCGATTGAAGTTCCGCGCACGGCGAGATCGATGATTTCTGGAATGGCGAAAATGCCGACCAGGACCGGCACAAAATCCAAACCGTCCCAAAGATACATCAAGCCCAAATCGAAGCGGAGCGATCCGGATTGACGTTCTTGCCCGATGGTGGAAACGAGCAGGCCGAGGAGTCCCATGGCAAAGCCCTTGATTTGCCCGCGCGCGTTGGATCCGCTGAGAGAGGTGATGCACGAGATGCCGATGACCGCGAGCATGAATAGTTCCGGCGAACCAAAGGTGAGAACCAGCGGGCGCACAATGGGAATTGCCAGCGCGAGCGCGACGGCGCCGATCAGCGCCCCGAGCAGCGAGCTCATCAAAGCCGCGCCGAGAGCGCGCCCGGCCTCGCCCCTCTTCGCCATCGGATAGCCGTCGACAACGGTAGCCGCAGAAATCGCTTCGCCGGGCACGCCGAAAAGCACCGAGGTAATATCGCCGGTGGTTGCCGCAACGGAGTGCATGCCCAGTAGGAAAGCGAAGGCTTCGGCGGGGCTCATCTTAAATATGAATGGAATCATCAAGGCGAGCGTCGCGGCACCGCCGATGCCGGGAAGCAGGCCGACACAAAAGCCCAGTCCCATGCCGACGAGCATCAAACTGAAAGCCTTCCACTGCAGAACTAGAAATAGACCGTCGATAAAGGCGTCGAGCATCGTTTATTGGATTTCCTTGGGCGTGAAGGTCATTGAAGCTTGGAAAGAATTTTGACTCGGACCGCGGCGCGACTATAATTCAAGCATGAGGCCCGTTCAAGCCGTTCACCCGATGATCGAACGTTCAAAGTTCAATGTTCAAAGTGGAAAAAAGTAGTTTAGGAGTTCATGAGCCCCGAACATTAACCTGGAACTTTGAACAAATGTTTCATTGACCCGTTGTGGTCGCGGTGTTAAGAAGTCGGCGAAAGTTTGCTCGCGATGGCGCCAAAGGGGGGAACAACATGGCCAAACTCGTTTTAGCCGCCGGCGTGCCGCATCCGCCGCGTCTGGTTTTCGAAATGCAGCAGTCGCCGGGAAAGACGCGGGGCGAAGCGCTGATGAAACAGGTGCGCGAGCAAGTCGAAAAAGCCGAGCCCGATCTGATCATCGAAGTGGACAGCGATCACTTCGTAAATTTTTTCTACAATAATTTACCGTCGTTTTGCATCGGCATGGCGGAGGAGGCGCAGGGGCCGCAGGAGGATTGGTGCCCGATGCCGCGTTACACCGTGCGCGGCCATGTGCCACTGGCCAAGGCTCTGTTCCAATATGGCGTGCATGACAAATTCGATCTCGCGGCGGCGCATGAGCTGCGCCTCGATCATTCGTTGACGGTGCCGCTACATTTTCTCAACCCAGGCATGCGACTTCCGGTCGTTCCCATCTACACCAACGGCTTCGCTTCGCCTTTGCCGCTGGCGACACGCTGCGTCGCGCTGGGGCGGATGGTGCGCCGGTTTATCGATGCCTGGGAAGGCAAGGAGCGCATCGCGCTCATCGCCAGCGGCTGCTTCGCCATGGATGTCGGCGGGCCCCTGCGCGGCTGGGTCGATACCGAGTGGGCCGAGACCATTGCCAAAATGCTGGTGCGCGGCCAGTATCAAACCCTGGCGCGCCGCGCCACCGAAGAGCGCATCAACGCCGCCGGCAACAACAGCGGCGAGCTGCTGAACTGGATTACCGTCGCCGGCGCGGTGGGCAAGACCAAACCGCTATTTCTAGAGGGCGACGAAGGCAACGGCTACGCCGTGTGGAAATTCGACTGAGTTAACGCAAGCTTGGTGCTGCTATCTTTGAGAGTTTTCGCAGCTTGCGCAAATTCTCCACGGCTCCAAAGCTACGACAACGATTTTACAGGAGAATTCGATCTCACCACGAAGGCCACGAAGAGCACGAAGTGTAGGGGCGGGTTTGAAACCCGCCC
>CAMLCX010000603.1 GCA_946478635.1 uncultured Pseudomonadota bacterium | reverse complement strand
CCTTGAGTCCGTCGACGACCAGCTTGGCTTTTTCCGGTTTCATCCTGGTCCTCCGTTATCTTAGTTTTACTGACCGCTGCTTTTGTTAAACAGCGCCACCAGCTTTCTCATGTTCGGCCCCCACTGCAACGCTGGAACAACGTGCAGATCGCCCTGCGGTTCCACAGTCCACGGCACATCTTTGCGCGGCGCCCAGCGGCCCTGGCTTTTCACCATGATTTCGCTCGCCTCTTTGGATAAATGGTAATCCAGGAATAAAGCGGAAGCATAAGGATGGGGCGCTCGCGCGAGGATAGCGATGATCGACGGCGGCCTTACAATAGTCGGGTTCATGACGACGTAATCGATGGGCGCGCCCTTTTCTTTCAGCGCCACGGCGTTGTGAACGTAGCCGTCGACGATCACGTCGTGCTCTCCCGTGGCCACCAACTGGGTCATAAATGTGTGCGATTGCCGCGAGAAAGTAACTTTCTGATCTTGCGCGATTTGCCTTAGAAAATTAGTCGCCTTCGCCTCGCCCCAAAGATCGATGAGCCCAGCGAGCAGGTCGTGCGCTTCAGCGTCCATGAGGAGATTATTTTTCCAGCGTGGTTGCAGCAGATCTTCATATCGCTTGGGCGCATCTTTCTGCAACACGCGCTTGTTATTGTAAATAATCGTGTAGCCGATCGCGTAAACGCCCGGCCAGTATCCTTCGGCGTCGACGAAGCCCTTTCGCACAAACGGCACCATCGGGCTGCGATACTTGGCCAACATTTTCTTTTCAATCAGCTCCGGCACATAGCCGCCGGTCATGGTCACCACGTCGGCAAGCGCAACCCCCGCGCGCTCTTCGGTCGTCACTTTGTTCAAAACACCGGGGCCGCCCAGACTGGTGATGCCGACTTTCACGAACGGATAGAATTTATTGAAGCCCGCGACAATTTCCTGAGTGTCGCGCAGATTGGTGGCCGCGTAGAAGGTGACGCTGCCTTCTTTCCTGGCGTTTTCAACCAATATTTTTTGCCGCTCTTCCGCCGGCTTGGCATTCAGCGCGGCGAGCGTTTCTTCGACCGTCGCACCGATCGATTGCCGCGTGGAAACGACTACGCATAGGAGGGCGAGAAAAAACAAACTGATGTTCTGTCCAACGCTGCCGATCATTCCTCCTCCTATTTTATTCGAATTTGTCTATTCGCCCGCCAAACTTTCAACGCATTGGAAGCGGTTGAGTGCCACCTAACAGCTTGTAGAATTCAACCACCTCAGGGTCTCGGGGCAATTCTTTGATGGCCTTGTCGTTGGCGTCCGGCAAAAGCGGCGACGCCTCTTCGCCGGTCATCTTCTGATACTCCGCAAGAAATTCCCGATCGGCGTAAATTTTTCGCATTGCCTCGCGCAAGATGTCGGCCCGATCTTTGGGCGTGCCAGGGGGTAGAACGAAGGGTGAGCCGGCGAGCCGGAAGGTGCGGTGCAGCTCGAGCAGCTTGCGCTCCTTGTCCGACTTGACGAAGCCATCCAGTTCCGGCAGCCGGGCAAAGCGGGGATGCTTGTCCCCTCGAGGAATCTCCACGATGGCATGGAAATCCACTAAACCCTTGTCCAGAAACTCAGGGTTTTGCTTAACGACATTGCTGGCGACGCCCGGCACTGCATCGAGTTCTCCGCCCAGCAGCGCCACATCCAGCTCCGGGGAAGAGTAGCCAACGACAAACTTGGGTTCCTTCAAGCCGAGGATTAAAGCGAACAGGCGACCGGTATGGTAGATCGGGTGGCCAACAGTCTGCGCGCCGATCCGCAATCCCGCGTGAGCGCGCAATTTTTCCAGGCTGCCCAAACCGAGTTTTCGATTGGTGAAAAACACGTAGTGCGATTCGCTGTTCGGCGAGCCCAGATAGATGAACTTGTCGAGATCGTACTGAACACCCGCCTCGCCCAGGATCGCAGATGACACCATCCCGCTGGGCGCGCTGCCAATGATCAGGCCGTCGGCGCGCGCGCCGCGATAAAGATGGTTAGCGGCCTTGGTGCCGCCGGCGCCCGCCATGAACTCGATTATGACGGTCGGATTTCCCGGGACGTGCTTCTTTAGATAGTTTGCTACCGCCCTTGTGCGCATTTCGCCGACGCCACCGGGAGCGCTGCCGCGAATGATCGTGATAGTTTTTCCCTGGAAGAACGGTGTCTGAGAAGACCCGAGTGAATAAAAAGTAAAAATCAGCAGAACGCTCAGGGCTGCGATGACCAATTTTCTATTTACTCCCACCCGGCACCTCCCTGAGAGCCCGCCATACTTTCTCCGGCGTCAGCGGCAATGTCTTTACCCGCGCGCCGGTGCACCAAAATACCGCATTCGCTACAGCGGGCGCGACCGGAATGATGCCGCCTTCGCCCAAACCTTTAGCGCCGTAGGGTCCCGGCCCGTTGCCGTCTTCGATCAAAATCGATTCGAATTCGTCCGGTACGTCCTCAAAGGTCGGCACTTTGTAATCGACAAGGGAGGAATTGATAATCTGCCCGCCCTCCCACTGGTACGCTTCATAAAACGTGTGGCCGAATCCCATCATCGCCGCGCCTTCGTCCTGTCCCTCGCATTGCAGCGGATGGATCGCTTTGCCGGCATCGGCGGCGGTGACGTATTTCTCAACGTGAACTTTGCCAGTCTCGCGATCTACCGAAACCTCTACCGCGCCAATGCCGATTTCCCAGAACAGCGGATTGGCCGGCGTCGGCGCCATGCCGCTGTGCGCGTAACCGGTGCCGACCAATTCACCGCCCTGATCGGCGAAGTGCTTGTTGATCAATGCGCCATAGCTGATTTTCTTGCCGCCGGCGATGGTTTCGCCGTCTTTGAGCGTAATCGCGTCTTCCGGGCACTCGAAATGCTCCATGGCAAGTTCGACGATCTGCCGGCGCGCGTCGCCACCCGCCAACTCAATTGCTTTACCCATGACTGTGGTCGAACGGCTCGATCCCGTGGAGCGGTCGAACGGCGTGAATGCCGTATCGATGGGCCGGATGGTGACCCGATCGAGGGGCACGTGCAGTTCTTCGGCAATGATCTGGCTCATGATCGTTTTCGCTCCCTGACCCAGCTCGGAAGTGCCGCACATAAAAACGACGCTGCCGTCCGCGAGCACATGCACCGTCGCCGTCGACGCCAGCGGCGCGCCCGGGTCGGTCGTGCCAAAACCTACTCCCCGCCCATGCCCTTCTTTCGAAACCG
>CAMLCX010000602.1 GCA_946478635.1 uncultured Pseudomonadota bacterium | reverse complement strand
TATGATGGACTTGAGCGCAGGGGAAAAGAAGCATCGGCTCCTCTTCCGGCCGTGCGGGACGTGATGCGATTAAACCGTTAATTCAAGAACAGGCGCGCGTAGGTTTCGATCCCCAAACCCAGCAGCACCAGCGAGAGCCCGCGTAGAAACGCCTTTAGCGCCGGATTTTCAGGCTCGCGGCCGATCATCTTGAGCTCGGGCTGATCTTTCCGCCTGCGTATCAAATTCATCGAGGTCTTCATCCAAATCGCGCCGATCAAGCCGATCACAAAGCCGCTGCCTTCGATGTCCATGGCTGTGCTCCGTCGAATCGTTTGTTTACTCAGAGGAGGAGAGATGCGCGAGTTCGGCCCCGTGTTGCTCCCAGTTACGCCCGTCGAATCGGGTTATCGTAACGCATTCGACCGTGATCGATTCAAGACAACGTGCATTGATGCTGTAGCCGTCCGGATTGGAGCGCGGCACGTAAAACGATTTGACACCGCAGATATTGCAGAAAAGATGCTTGGCGACTCCGGTGTTGAAAGTGTACGTCGAGAGATGTTCCGCGCCTTGGAGTAATTTAAAGCGAGACTTTGGAACAATGAGATGAAGAAAACCCGTCTTGCTGCAGATCGAACAGTTGCACTCGGAAACATCGATTCGGGCGGGCGCCAGGACTTCGAACTGAACGCGGCCGCAATGACAACCGCCGGTGTGCTTGATTAGGGCTGCATGAAATTCCATGAGAAGAGGATTATCCGGGCGCCGGCGAAGGATTTCCTATCCTGTCTAAATCAACGATTTGACATGCTTCCACAACTCTTGGACTGCGCGCGGAATGATTTACGACGCGGCTTCCATCTGGCTGGTGTAACTGCCGCTGCGCGCCGCGCTGTTCATTTTGGCCCGGTGATAAAAGATTTTCTGCGCCGCCCCGACATTGGCGGCTTCGCCCTTCCAAGCCTTCAACGCCGGATCCTGCAGCGCCCGCGCGTAGGAGAAGCTTACTTCCCAGGGATGCGGTCCGATTTTGTTCATGGCGTTGAGATGCTCGGTGGCGGAAACCGCGCTCTGACCGCCGGAGAGAAACGCAATGCCGGGAACCGCGCCCGGAACAGCGCGTCTCAGGCAGCGAAGGGTACGCTCGGCGACTTCCTCGACGCCCGCTTGCCGAGCGTTGTCTTTACCCGAAACCACCATGCTCGGTTTAAGAACCATACCTTCCAAATAAACGCGCTGCTCGGCTAATTCCGCAAAGGTGATTCGCAGCGTCTCTTCGCTTACGTCCTGGCAACGCTCGATGCTGTGGTTGCCGTCAAGCAATACTTCGGGTTCGACGATCGGCACGATGCCCGCCTCCTGGCAGAGCGCCGCATAGCGCGCCAGCGCATGGCCGTTGGCTTTGAGGCAGGTATAAGTCGGGATGCCGTCGCCGATGGTGATCACAGCGCGCCACTTGGCAAATTTGGCGCCGAGCTCGCTATACTCTTTCAATCGCCCGCGCAAGCCATCCAATCCTTCGGTAACCACTTCTCCCGGAAAAGACGGAATGTCTACCGGCCCCTTGTCGACTTTGATGCCCGGCATAATTCCCTTTTTTGCCAGGAGTTCGGGAAACGCCGTGCCATCGTTTGCCTTGGTACGCAGTGTTTCGTCGAAAAGAATCACGCCGCTGATGGCTTGCTCGATTCCCGGCGTGGTGAACAGCATGTCCCGGTAAGCGCGTCGATTGGTTTCGCTGGATTCGATGTGGATGCTGTCAAAACGGCGCTTGATCGTGCCCATGCTTTCATCGGCGGCGAGTATTCCCTTGCCCTTCGCAACCAGCGCCCGGGCAACTTTCTCTAATTGTTCTTTCGACATGGCGTGCACTCCTCCACCCTGTTTGTGAATAATGGATCGTATTTATCTTTGCACTCCGGCCATTTCCACGCAAGCCTCTTCCGCTGCAGCCTCCGCTTTGATAGTTTGTTTATCAACCATGGGCGATCTGCTGATTCATTGGTTTTTGAGCGCCGGCAGTCTGCTGATCGTTGCCTTTCTCTTTCCCGGCATCGAGGTGAGCGGCTTTGGCACGGCGCTTGTAGCACCCATCGTCATCGGCTTTATCAACGCAACTCTTGGAATCATCTTAAAAATAGTCACCCTGCCGCTCACACTTTTAACCCTGGGCGTTTTCTGGCTGATCATCAATGCGCTCATGCTTCAGCTGGCGGCGGCCGTCGTTCCCGGATTCTACGTCGCCGGGTTTTTTTCCGCATTCTTTGGCGCCATCGTGCTGAGCCTCATCAACGTGCTGCTGCGGGCTCTGATTCACTGATTTCCACAGATTATTTCGCCGGCAATCCGGTCGCCTCCGACCAGTAACTTGCATCATAAAAACGTTCCGGCGGATCGAACGGCGGCTTGTAAACACCCATTTCTTTGCGCAGCTCAATCACCGTTGCCAGCGCCGCCGGGTTGATTCGCGCCTTGGGCACGACCTTTCGATAGGCGTCCTCGGCGCCCGCCCGCGTGAGCTTTTCTTTTTCCATGACCAGCGCGATGGTTTCTTCGCGATTCGCCGGAGCCAACAGCCAATCGGTCGCTGCCGCCCACGCCCGAATAAAACGGACGACCAGCTCCCGGTGCTCCACCAACCAGGGCCGCAAGGTCCAGCCGCAATTGAGCGGCCAGCCGGGCACGTAATTCTCAGAATTGGCCAGCAGCACTCCCCCAGCCGCCAAGGCCTTGTCTGACGCCGGCGGCGTCAGCATCGCGGCTGCCACGCGGTGTTGCAAAAAAGCCTCCAGGCGCACCGGCGAGCTGCCGATGATTTCAATGTCGTACTGGTTGTCGTCCATGCCGTGCGTGCGCAGGATTTTTTTCCGGATGAGATCGAGATTGGAATCCCCCGGGTCGCCGGCCAATAACTTGCCGCGCAGTTTTTCGATCGAATCGATGCCCGGCTGTCCGATCAGATAGGCGCTCAAACCTTCTTCAGACTGCATGAAGAGCATGTAATCGACGCCGTCGGTGGTCGTCCGCGCAATCATCGTGTCGGCGCTGCTCAAAGTAAAATCCCAGCGTCCTTCAGCCATGCCGCGATTATGGTCCGGCGCGTAGGTCGTGTGATGAAACCTCACTTCGAGGTTTTCTTTTGCGAAAAAACCCTTGTGCTCGGCGACCACATGCGGCGCGCGGCGCTGGTAACCGGTGACGCTCAATACATCCATAGCTTCCCT
>CAMLCX010000601.1 GCA_946478635.1 uncultured Pseudomonadota bacterium | reverse complement strand
CTTTGCGGAAAACTTGTAAGCGGATTTTTCGGAGAGTATAGTTCCGAACGGTTTACGATTGAAGACTTTGGGGTAGACATCGTGGAACTAGAGCTTTTCGATTTTCACATCGACGATATTCAATGGGGAGATCGAACCTCGCTTGTGGGAGGACAACTTAATGTCAGCCTTGCGGGGATTCAAGAGCGTATCAAGGACCTTACCCAAAATATTAAATGGACCGCTGAACTGGCCCGCCCCGGCGAGTCCAAGAGAATCGTTCATGTTCTCGATACCATGATCCCGATTGGGAAAATTCATGGCGGCCGGCAAACCTTTCCCGGCATCGACGCCCCCGCCGGGCTTGTGGGAACCGGAGAGACGGAGCGGCTGCGCAATGTGCTGTTTACCGTCGCGGGAAGTTTTCCCCATACGGAGGCCATGACGCCGATCGAGAAACCCCGCGAAGGCATGATCGACATGACGGGCGTCGGGGCGCGTTACTCGCATGGGTCGGATTATTTTCATTTGGTTCTGACTCTGGAAGGCGACCCCGCGCTTTCGAACATAGCATTTGACCAGGCGCTAAGAAACATCGGCGTACGCATCGCCCGATACCTTGCCGGCGCCCAAAAGAGTGGCGCGGCGCCGGAGCGAAAAAAGGTTCATCTCGCTCCAGTTGAAAAGAAGCTCCCGAAAATCATCCTCATCTACCAGGTTCAAAGCCAGATCCCCTTGGTGCGGACGTTTTACTACGGCGAAGAGATTTCGAAAACCCTTCCTTCATTCGTTCATCCCAACGAGTTCATCGATGGAGCGGTAGTGAGCGGCACCTACAAGAGCGAGCGAAAAATTCCCACATCGCTGCATTGCGCCAACCCTTTTATCGAGGAGATGCTTCGCCGGCACGGCCACGAATTGGACTTTCTGGGTGTGGTTCTCTCGCGCGGATACAACGACAGCTTCGAGCAGAAAAAGAAAATGGGACTATGGACGGCGCGCCTGGCCAGATGCCTGGGCGCTGACGGCGCCGTCGCGATGATGGAAGGAACCGGCAATACCACCGTCGATTTTATGCAAACCGTCAAAGCCTGCGAAGAGGAAGGGATCAAGACCGTGGCGGTTCTGCACGAGGATAACGGCGCCAGAGGCTACGAGAGGCCGCTGGTGGATCATGCGCGGGAAGCCGACGCGATGATCAGCCGCGGCAACCGCTCCGAGAAATTGGTTCTTGCGCCACTCGACCAGGTGATCGGTGGAAAGGACATCGACCTCCATTTGAAACTCAAACACGATCCGCGCAAACCGCTGTTTTTCGATCCGACGATTTTCTTCGGCGCGCATTGCCAGATGGGAGCCAGCGGCTTTCGCGCCGCTTTTGAAAACTGAGGTGAAGCCAAAATGATCAGGATTTTACATTACCTCAATCAATTTTTTGCCGGCATCGGCGGCGAGGAAAAAGCCGGGCAGGAATTTGTCTTTCTGCCGAAGCCCGTCGGACCCGGCATCCTGCTCCGCGACCTCCTGAAAAATCGCGACATCGAATATGCAACGGTCGCCTGCGGCGATAATTATTTTCACGAACATGAAGAAGCTGTTCTCGTTTCTTTGACCGAGGTGATGACGCAGTTTGCGCCGGACCTGTTTGTTGCCGGTCCGGCCTTTCACGCGGGAAGATACGGACTTGCCTGCGCCAAAACCGCCAGCTTCGTGCGCGAGCGCTGGGGCGTGCCGGCGCTCACTGGCCTCTATGAAGAAAATCCGGGAACGCGGGAGATCGGCCGGCACGTCTTTGCGATCCAGACGGGTTCGTCCGCCGCTTCGATGCAATCCACCGTCAAGCGCTGCGCCGATCTGGCGGCGCTTCTACTCGACAAGGACACCGGCAGGCTCGAAGCCTTCAAAGAGGAATTTTGCCTGAAGATCCCGCGCCGATTTACCGTTCAAGCTTCTGCTCCGGACAGCGTGCGAGCGGTGGACATGCTGCTGGCCAAGCTGCGCGGCGCGGCTTTCGAGAGCGAGATCCCGCGGATCGAGGTGGCGCCCCATCCGGTTCCCGGCGCGATTCAAGATCTGTCTCAGGCAACTCTCGCCATGGTGACGGAAGGGGGTCTGGTGCCGATGGGCAATCCCGACCGGCTGGAGAGCTCGCGCGGAACGAAGTACTTCAAGTATTCGATCAAGGAGCGCGACGACTTGAAACCGGGAGAGTTCGAAGCCATGCACACCGGTTACGACACTTCCACAGTCAATGCGGATCCCGATCGGCTCATTCCCGTGGACGCCATGCGGAGTTTGGAGCGCGCCGGGAATTTCGGCCGGCTGCACGACTACTATTATGTCACGACCGGAACCGGCGCCATGCCCGCGAAGATGCAGGAGCTCGGCGCGGGCATCGCCGAGGAGCTGTCCGCCTCGGGGGTAAACGGCGTCGTTCTGACTGCGACGTGAGGCACCGGCACGCGTAGCGGCGCTACGATTGCAAAAGAAATTGAGCGGAAAGGAATTCCGGTGGTGCTCATTACCTGTCTCGCCAATGTGGCAACGCAGGTCGGCGCCTACCGGATCATGAGCGGAAATAAATTTCACTATCCGGTGGGCAACCCGGATCTTCCGGCCGCGGAAGAGGCGAAGTGGCGCGCTGAGTTGCTGAGCGCGGCGCTAAAGATTTTGCAAACCCCCGTCGACGCCCCGACTATCTTCTAAATTGGAATACCGTCATGGAACGTCGAAGTTGCAGCGGGCCACGAAGAGGTTAAAGTTAATTAAAATGCCTCAATCTCAGGAAATCTTCGATTTTAGCTATATCCGCGAGGCCATCCGCGCGCTTGCCCAAAAATAATCTTAGTGAAATCGCCGCGACCCACTGAAGCTGCCAGGATGGGTGGGAAAAACAAGCCGCTCGTGGTAAGCCAATCGAACCATGCGCTCCGTTCATTTTCCCCACCTCTTTCCTCCCCCGCGACGCGGGGGAGGATGAAGGAGGGGGCTTGAGCGATTTGAACGTTTTGAACGGCTTGAACGATATAGTTATAGGGGAGGCATTTCGCTCGCGACACCGTTCTTGCGCATCTCTTCTTCGTAGTGTTTGCGGATCTGCGGGTCTTCGTCGGCGTATTCGATCAGCGTGCCGCCTTTTTTTACATCGATATAAACGCCGTCCTCGCTGCGCTTGTCGGCGATCTTGAATCCGATCGGATGAATCCGGCTGCCGTAGCGCAGCGCAAGATG
>CAMLCX010000600.1 GCA_946478635.1 uncultured Pseudomonadota bacterium | reverse complement strand
AGCGCGGCGGTTTCGGCGTGATGCTGTTCAAGGTGCCGCTCCAGCGCCTGCGCGCAGCGGATGGCGAAATCGCGGGGCGACTCGCCCGCTGCCGCCTGCCGCCAGTCGGGGCTCGGCACCTGCGCGCTCACAGGCAGTGCCGCCAGCGCCGAGAGGGCTCCGGCGGCTTTCAGGATGGCTCGTCGGGTTTTCGGCAATTCCAACCTCCGTTCAGGGTTCGATCGTGTCGATCTCCTCGGTCCGGCTCCGTTTACCGTCGACTATACGATCACCGGCATGGCCGGGAAATCTTTTCGGTCATAATCCGAACTCCATGCCTGTCGGAACCGCATTTCATGAGAAGACGCTTGCCCTGTGCGAAAGCCTGAACTATCGCGAGTGGGCCGGCTATTACACGGTCAGCGCGTATGAGACGCACCACGAGCACGAATACAACGCCATTCGAAATGCCTCGGCTTTGATCGACATTACTCCGCTTTACAAATACCGGATCAGCGGCCGTGATGCGACTCGGCTTGTCGATCGCGTCGTCACCAGAGACGCTCAGAAAGTGAAGGTCGGACAAGTCATCTACACGACGTGGTGCGATGAAAAGGGCAAGGTGATTGACGATGGGACGGTGTCACGTCTCGAAGAGAACACCTACCGCTGGACCGCCGCCGATCCTAATTTTCGCTGGCTGCATCAGAATGCGCTCGGCCTCGATGTTTCGATCGAAGACATTTCGGAAGAGCTCGCCGCGCTGGCGCTCCAAGGTCCAACTTCAGGCCGACTGTTAAAGAGTATCGCCGAGGCCAGTCTTACCGACTTGAAATACTTTCACGTCACCACCGGAAGAATCGCCGGAATCCCGGTGGAGATTTCCCGCACCGGCTATACCGGTGATCTGGGATACGAAATATGGATGGCATGGGACAAGGCAAAGCAGGTCTGGGACGCTTTGATGCAGGGCGGCCGCGCCTTCGACATTCATCCGGCCGGCATGCTGGCACTGGATGTCGCCCGCATTGAAGCCGGCTTGCTTCTGATTGAGGTGGATTTCAACAGCAGCAAGAAAGCGGTCATTGAATCGCAAAAGTATTCCCCGTTCGAACTCGGGCTGGGACGATTAGTCAATCTCGACAAGGGCCGCTTCGTCGGTCGGGAGGCGCTTGCCGCGGAGCAGAAGCGCGGACACGCTCGGGAAATCGTCGGACTCGAGATCGATTGGAATGGGATTGAACGTGTGTACGACCAGGTTGGCCTCCCGCCCGTGATGCCCGCTGCGGCCTCGCGCGTTGCGGTTCCCGTATACAAGCGTGGGAAGCAGACCGGTAAGGCGACGTCGACCACCTGGTCGCCATCGCTGAAAAAGCTGATTGCGCTGGCAACCATCGATCGCGCGAGTTCTGAATTGGGTTCTGAGTTGGAGATGGAAATCACGGTTGAGGCCGCTCGGCATCGCGTCCCCGCGAAAGTCGTCAAAACGCCCTTCTTCAACCCGAAAAGAAAGACCGCTGTCCCGATCGAGGGCTAGAACTCTTCCATGAGTTCAAAATACGACGTCGTTGTCATCGGTGGCGGTCACAACGGCCTGGTCAATGCAGCGTACCTCGCGAAAGCGGGCAAGAAGGTCGTGGTGCTCGAACGGCGTTACGTGCTCGGAGGCGCCGCCGTCACCGAAGAAGTGTTCCCGGGCTTCAAGTTCTCTGTCGCCTCCTACGTCGTCTCGCTGCTGAGGCCGGAGATCATTCGCGAACTCGACCTGCCGCGGCACGGACTGGAGATCCTTCCGCTCGACGGAACCTTTACGCCGATGCACGGGAATTACCTGTGGCGGGTCAACGATCATGCCAAGACGCTGCGGGAGATCGCGCGGCACTCGAAACTCGATGCGGAAGCGTATGACGAATACGGCAGAGCGATGGTGGAGATGGGACGTTTCGTCAAACCCATACTCGGCATGACGCCACCCGATCCGACGGCGCTCAATCTCAAGGGACTGCAGGATCTGCTTTTCCTCGGCCGCCGATTCCAGAAGCTCCCGCACGACGACCAGTACAACCAGGTCCAGCTCATGACCATGAGTGCCGTCGATTTCCTCGATCAATGGTTCGAGACCGACGTTCTGAAGGCGACGATGGCCGCTTCGGGAATCATCGGCACCTTTCTCGGCGTGAGGTCGCCGGGCACCGCCTACGTGCTGCTTCACCACTACATGGGCGAGATCGACGGCGCCTTTCGCTCATGGGGATTTGCGCGTGGCGGCACCGGCGCGATATCCAACGCCATCGCCGGCGCGGCGCGCGAGCTTGGCGTCGAGATTCGCACCGAGGCGCCGGTTGCGAGAGTTCTGATGAACAACGGACGGGCCAAAGGTGTAGTGCTCGACAACGGCGATGAGATCCGCTGCGATGTCGTGTCATCCAGCCTCGATCCGCGGCTGACATTCATCAAGATGGTCGGCAAGGAACATCTGCCGGCCGATTTCGTCGAGGACGTCAACCGTTACAAATTCCGCGGCTCGTCCGGGAAAGTGAATCTCGCCCTCAGCGGTTTGCCCGACTTCACCTGCCTGCCCGGCGAAGGTCGGCATCTGCGCGGCGCCATTTCAATATCGCCTGCGGTCGAATACATGGAACGCGCTTACGACGATGCGAAGTATGGAAGCTATTCACGACGGCCGTACATCGACATGGTGATTCCCACCCTCACCGATCCGTCGGTTGCGCCTCCGGGGAAGCACATCATGTCGTGCTTCGTGCAATATGCGCCATATCATCTCAAGGAAGGCACCTGGGATCAGAAGCGCGAAGAGTTCGGCGATACGGTGGTGGACACGATCTCGGAATATGCGCCCAATCTGCGAAGCCTGATTCTTCATCGCCAGGTACTGACGCCTCTGGATATCGAAACCATGTTCGGCTTGAGCGAGGGCAACATCTTTCAAGGTGAATTGACCCTCGAGCAGCTCTTCTTTCTTCGACCCGCTCCGGGTTGGGCGCAGTATCGAACACCGGTGCGCAGCCTCTACATGTGTGGCTCGGCAACTCACCCTGGCGGCGGAATCATGGGCGCCCCGGGACTGAACGCGGCGCACATGATCCTGCGGGATTGGAAGCGAGGTAGGGCCTGATGCCGCCAGCCGCCAAGCGCGTGATTATCATCGGCGGCGGACACAATGGCCTGGTCGCGGCATATTATCTGGCGAAGGCCGGCCTCAACCCGCTTGTCCTG
>CAMLCX010000599.1 GCA_946478635.1 uncultured Pseudomonadota bacterium | reverse complement strand
CCAAGCCCGATGCGGATATTTTCTGGGTGAGCGCGCCGGACGCGTTTCAAACGCTCGATGGCGACGGGCTGCTGGAAAAATATGCGCCGCCGAAGGAGATCATGTCGCGCATCCCGCCGAAGATTGGCAATTTCCCGATTCATGATCCGGACGGGAAGTATTTCGGCTTTGCGATCAGCGGCTACGGTTTGATGTGGAATAAAAACTATCTCAAGGCTCATAAAATAACGCCGCCGAAGGAATGGACCGACCTCACGAATCCTCGTTATTACAATCATCTCATCATCAGCGCGCCGTCGCGCAGCGGCACGACCCATCTGACCGTGGAGACGATTCTGCAAGCCTACGGCTGGGAAAAAGGCTGGTCGCTCTTGCTCAACGCCGGGGGTAACATGGGCAGCATCACCGAGCGCAGCTTCGGCGTGCCCGAAGCGGTCATCAGCGGCCAGTACGGCATCGGCGTGGTGATCGATTTCTTCGGTTTGTCGGCCATCGCCAGCGGCCAGCCGGTGGAATTCGCCTATCCCTCTTTGACCTCCGTCGTTCCGGCGAGCGTCGGCATTGTCAAAGGCGGACCCAACCCGCAGGAAGCCAGAGCGTTTGTCAATTATTTGCTGAGCGAAGCCGGGCAGATGGTCTTGTTCTCGCCCGAGATCGCGCGCCTGCCGGTTATCCCCGATCTTTACGCCAAAGCGCCGAAGGACTATCCCAATCCTTTCAAAAAAAAGATGGGCGGCGTCGATTTTAACGACGCGCTATCGTCGGGGCGCCGAGACGTCGTCAACTCGCTTTACGATCACATCATTACCTTCCGGCACAAAGAATTGCGCGACGCGTGGAAAAGTGTCTACGCGGCTGAGGACGCCCTGGGGAAGAGCAAGAGCGCCAACGCGGCACAAGGGAAAAGTATGGTCGCCGAGGCGAGACGGTTAGCATCGCAAGCGCCGATCAACGACAAACGCGCGAGCGACAAAGAAGTCAGCGGCGCGTTTAAATCGAAGTCCGGCCTCAAAGCTCAGCTCGAAACCGAATGGGAGAATTTTGCCCGGGCCAACTATGCCAAGGCCAGGGAACTCGCGGACAAGGCCGCGGGAATGGCCCGTTGAGCGCGGGCCGCAAAACCAATCTGGAATCAGGATCGCAAACGCTTCAATGTCGGCTCGCAAACGATGGCGGTGAGCACAGCGACGCTGCTGATCGGCCGGAGGCGGATTGACTGGTGGCAGGGCGGGATCATGGCGATGGTCCTTGCGCTACTGACCGCATTCATCGTCTACCCCGTTCTGCGCGTGCTAGCGATTTCGCTTTCCGACGATTCGAGCAGTTTCACGCTCATTCATTTTGCCAACTTCTTCCTCCGCCCGCTGTTTCGCGAGGCCCTTTGGAATACTCTCTGGAGCGGCTTCCTGGTCGTCCTATTTAGCGCCGCGTTGTCGCTGCCTCTTGCTTTCCTGCTGGCGCGCTACGATTTTCGCGGCAAAGTGCTGCTCCAGACCGCAGCCACGCTGCCGCTCGTCATTCCGCCTTTTGTCGGCGCGGTGGCCCTGCAGCTCATCCTCGGACGTAGCGGCATGGTCAATCTGTTGCTGATGGACTGGTTCGACGTGGCCGTGCCGTTCATGGAAGGCCTGAGCGGCGTCGTTCTCGTGCAGACTTTGCATTTCTTTCCGTTCATCCTGCTCAACACCGTCGTTTCGCTTTCCAACGTGGATTCTTCGTTGGAAGAAATGGCCCAAAACTTGGGCTGCCACGGCTTTCGATTGTTTCGCCGCGTCACCTTGCCATTGATCTTGCCCGGCTTCGTCGCGGGGTCGTTGCTGACTTTCATCCGCGCCATCGACGATCTCGGCACGCCGCTCATGCTAAATTATAAGAATCTGCTCGCGCCCCAAGCCTATTTGCGCATCACCACCATCGGCATGGACGATGTCGATGGCTACGTCGTCTGCGTTATGCTGGTGATTCTGTCGCTGGCAGCGCTGCTGTTGGCGCGCAAGTACCTCAGCTTGTCCGAGTATGCCACGGTGCAGCGCGCCGCTCCGGCCATCCGGCGACTCCGCGGTTGGAAATCGGTCCTAGTCTGGTCGGGAGTTGCGTTGGTCTTGGGTATCAGCCTGCTGCCGCACATCGGCATCGTGCTTTTGTCTTTCACCAAGATCTGGAGCTTTACGCTGTTACCGAGCGTGTATACGCTCGGTAACTACAACGAGATTCTTTTCCGAGCGCCCCACTTTGTCATGAATACACTGCGTTACATGTTGCTCGCAGCGGCCTTCGATATCATTTTGGGGGCCATGATCGCTTTTCTCTTGCTGCGCACCTGGGTTCCAGGCAGAAACCTGCTCGATGGCATCGCCACGCTGCCGCTGGCGATTCCCGGAGTCGTTCTCGGTGTCGGCTACCTGCGTGTGTTCCACGGTTGGGATTTTCCCGGCGCGAATGGGCCGTTGACCTCGTCATGGTTCATTCTCGTCATCGCCTATACCATGCGGCGCCTCCCCTACACAGTGCGCGCCTGCTACGCGGCGCTCCAACAAGTGCACATCACACTGGAAGAGTCGGCGCAGAACCTGGGCGCCAATCGCTGGCGAACCTTCATGCGGATTACGCTGCCCATGATTTCCGGCGGATTGATCGCCGGCGGCCTCATTGCTTTCGTAACTTCGTGCGTCGAGCTATCCTCGACGATCATCCTCGTGCCGCGCATCGAGCTCGGACCGATCGCGTACGGCATTTATCTCTACATGCAGAGCCCGTTGGGTCGCGGCGCCGGGGCGGCCCTCGGGGTCGTCGCCATTTTGCTTGTGTCGATTGGCACCTATCTTACACACCGAATCTTCGGCGGGCGATCCGGAAACGCGTTCAGGATCTAGTCATGAAACCCGCTGAGGTCCGCCTGGAAAACGTGAGCAAGAAGTTCGGCGAACTCTGCGTTGTCCGGGGCGTTAGCCTGTCCATTCATGCTGGGGAATTTTTCACTTTTCTAGGCCCGAGCGGCTGCGGCAAGACAACCTTGCTGCGTATGATCGCGGGCTTCGTCGAGCCCGATGAAGGCCGCGTTTACATCGACGATCAAGCCGTCAATGAGGTGCCGCCGTGGAAGCGCGACGTCGGCATGGTCTTTCAAAACTACGCGCTCTGGCCGCACATGACGGTTTTCGAAAATGTTGCCTTCGGACTGCGCGAACGAAAAGTGCCTCGCTCCGACGTCAAGTCCCGCGT
>CAMLCX010000598.1 GCA_946478635.1 uncultured Pseudomonadota bacterium | reverse complement strand
ACGGCGCGCGCGATGATGCTGTGGCCGATGTTGAGCTCGACGACCTCGGGGATGTTAGCAATGGGAAGAACATTCTCGTAATCGAGGCCGTGGCCGGCGTGGACCTCGATCCCCAGGCTTTGCGCCAAAGTTGCTGCCGCAGCGATCGCTTGCCGCTCCCTGTCGCGGGCGCTGCCGCTGGCATTGCAATAGGCTCCGGTGTGAATTTCAATGGCGTGCGCGCCGGCTTCGCGGGCCACCTCGATCTGCGCCCTATCGGGATCGATGAACAGGCTTACATGAATACCGCGGCCTTGCAGCCGGGCCACGGCCTCCATAACTTTCACCCGGTGCGCGATCACGTCGAGACCGCCCTCGGTGGTGAGCTCCTCCCGCTTTTCCGGCACGAAGCAGGCGTCGTCAGGACGCAGTTTTTCGGCGAACGCCACCATCGCGGGCGTGATGGCCATTTCTAAATTAAGTTTGGTGGCGATTCGTTGGCGCAGCCGTTCGACATCGTGGTCTTGAATATGCCGGCGATCTTCGCGCAAGTGGACGGTGATACCGTCCGCGCCGGCCTTTTCAGCGAGCAACGCGGCCTCAAGGGGATCGGGGACTGCGGCGCGGCGCGCCTGGCGCACGGTTGCCACATGATCGATGTTGACGCCGAGCCGCACGATTGTCTACTTGCCGATCTCCGCGCGAATCTCATTGGCGATGTCTTCCGCCATGGCGCGGATTTTTTTTTCTTCCTCGCCTTCCAACATGACGCGCGCGAGCAATTCCGTGCCCGAGTATCGCACCAAAACCCGGCCGCGCCCGCTCAGTGCGCGTTCCACGTCGGTGATCTTGCGCGTGACGTTCGGCATTTCGGCAAAATCCTTTCGCTTCTTCACCGTTACATTGAGCAGCACTTGCGGCAAGCGCTTCATGACTTTTTTAAGCTCGCTCAACCGTTTGCGCTTTTCGACCATGAGGCTGAGCATCTGCAAACAGGTAATCGCGCCGTCGCCGGTCGTGTTATGATCGAGAAATAGAATATGGCCGGACTGTTCCCCGCCGAGATTGTAGTTGTCCGAGACCATTTTCTCGACAACGTACCGGTCGCCGACCTGCGTGCGCACGACTTCCAGACCGGCCTTCTGCATGGCCAAATCCAAACCCAAATTGCTCATGACCGTGGCCACCACGCCCGCCCCCTTGAGAGTTCCCTTGCGGCGCATGTCCAGGGCGCAGATCGCGAGCACTTGGTCACCGTCAAGAATTTCGCCGGTCTCGTCGATGAACACGGCGCGATCCGCGTCGCCGTCCAACGCGACCGCGAAATCCGCTCTCTCATGAAGCAGCACCTCGCGCGCTGCTTCCGGATAAAGCGCGCCGCAACGCCGATTGATGTTCTCACCATCCGGTTGCACCCCCATGGGGATAACGTCGGCGCCAAACTCCGACAAGACTTCGGGCACGACTTTGTACGCCGCGCCGTGGCCGCAGTCAACGACGATCTTCAAGCCTTCCAGCGTCAGGTTGCGCGGAAAACTATTCTTGAGAAAAACATTGTAACGCCCGACCGCATCGGAAATGCGAAAGGCCTTGCCGATCTCGGAAGCGGTGGGCCGCGACTCTTCGGTTGCGCCGCTGAAAATCATCTCCTCCATGCGCGCTTCGACTTCATCAGGCAGCTTGAATCCATCCCAGGAAAAAAATTTGATGCCGTTGTCCTGATAGGGGTTATGCGACGCCGAGATGACCACACCCGCATCCGCGCGCATGCTGCGGGTCAAAAACGCCACGCCGGGCGTTGGCAACGGTCCAACCAGCAGGACGTCCGCTCCCATCGAGACAATGCCCGAGGCCAGGGCCGTCTCCAGCATGTAACCCGAAAGCCGCGTATCCTTGCCGATCAAAATTTTGTATCGATGCTTGCCTTTCCCCCCGTTCTTGCGCGCAAAGGCCGCCGCCGGCCCTCCCCCAGACGGGTCCAAAGGTTTGGTATCGTGCAGTACTTTGGCTATCGCCCGGCCGAGCTTGAGCGCCATCTCCGAAGTCATCGGCTCTTGATTGGCCACGCCGCGCACGCCGTCGGTGCCGAACAAATGGCGCGTGCCCATGGTTTTTCCTCGCGGCTGACTCATAGTGAAAACTCCTTAAGGAAACTACTCGGCCGCTTTGGTAATTCGCACGCGAAAACGCTGCGGCCTTTGTTCTTGCACTTGAACTTCCGGCGGCAGATTCAATTCCAGCGGCAAATTGTGCTCGCCGGCCGGAAGCCCCTTTAGGTTCAAATAGACTTCGTCCGAAGTCAACTTCAATTTTTCAATAACCGATCTTGGACCGACCACGCGCAGATAAACCGACTGGGGCACGACGTTGTAAACCCCTTTGAAAGCTCTGGCACTGACGTCGATTTTATCAAAGGCCCGGCTCTCTTGTTCTTCCTCTATGGTAATGATGATTTCGACCTGGTCGGGCGAGATGGACAGCGGTTTGCCGTCGTTCGAAAGCCGGACCCTTCGCTTGATTCCGCTGCGGCCCTCTTCCACGTCCACCGGCACGGTCTCGACAGCCGCCAGGCGTCGCACTTCTTCAGCCGGCCCCTGCACGGTCACATTCTCCGGGCGTACGGTGGTATGGGCGATACGATATCCGGAGTGCGGTTTGCCCGACAGCCGCACCGCGACGGGCAATGTCCGCTTGGCCACGGGTTCCAGTCTTAGATGAATCACCGGAGGTGTGATGCGTGCAACCGTGATGCCGCGCGGGACATTGAAATCACTGGGAGTGAGCGGGTAACTTAGCAAACCGGATTTGGCGCCATCGAGATCCAAGGAAAGTTTAACGTTGTCGGCGTCAAGCGTCGATACGGATGTGCGCGGCCCCATCACACGCAGCACCACGTAATCGATGCGATTGTCCAGAACCATCAGGTCAGACGGTATATTGCGAAACTCCAGGGGTACCTCGATGGCGCGCTCGGTATCCCGATGGCCGGCCACCCAGAGTCCCACGGCGATGATCAGCGCGAGCGCCTTGAGACCCACATTGCTGCCGGCCAACGAGACTATTTTTTCCCAGAGCTGCCTCATGTCTTAAGCAGATCTCCCAGCGCCGAACGCAGCCGGAGCCCGTCTATATTCTCGGTGACATTGCCGCCCACCACGAGGGCGGCCGTCCCTTCCTGCTCCGAGACGACAATGGCCACCGCATCGGTCTCCTCGGTAACGCCGAGCGCGGCGCGATGGCGAGT
>CAMLCX010000597.1 GCA_946478635.1 uncultured Pseudomonadota bacterium | reverse complement strand
CCATATCGACCAGGCGCAATACGTGCTGGACCGCGCTTTCATCGGGGCGGAGCGATTCCAGATGAGCTACACCGGCGATGGGGAATTCATTGAACGATTGCATCGGCGCGCGCCCGAGGCGTTTCGCTACGGGACTGAGCCGCTCTGTTATTCCAACTGGTTACGACATGATTTATGACGAACGAATTTTGTGAGAGCTGCCGATTCTGGAACCCGTGGACGGTTCAGCCGGAGACCGGTCCGCGCAAGGGAGAATGCCGGTTCGATGCGCCGCAAGCCTTTCAGCATCCGCAGACGGGCGTGGTGCAAACCAAATGGCCCAGCACGGCGTTTAACTTCTGGTGCGGACAGCATGGGGACAAGCCGTGATCCCTTTGATATGTTTAGGCCTGATCGGCCTCGGCAGGCTGACCGGTTGCTGGGTGCAGACGTCTGAACGGTGAACCCCCAATGAGTAAAACCATTTCCGAACTCCTGTCCGACTTCAATGCCGCGTGGCTTTCGCTTTTGCTGGTTTAATAAAGGCGCAGGATTTTTCGTTTATTGGGAAAGCGGCGGGTGCGAAAAACCCCCACCGGAAAATCCCTTGACCCTTGAATAGCAGCGATCTAAGTTCGGGACGAAGAAAGGAAAGTCACTTTATCAAAACCAGCAAAAGCGAAAACGCAATCGTTAATGGACTTTTCCCAATAAACGAAAAGTTTTTCGTTTATTAACACTGTTCGACGTGAAGAGCATGACAGAGGCGCGAGTCAACGGGAGGATCAGTGCCACGCGGGTACGCGTCGTTGACGAGGCTGGGGAGGACTTGGGAGTCTTTTCCTTGGGCGACGCGCTGAACTTGGCACAGAGTCAGAGCGAGGACTTGATCGAGATTGATTCGGAAGAGGATCCTCCAGTGTGCCAGGTCATGGATTATGGGAAATATCGGTGGCGATTACAGCAGAGA
Source organism: uncultured Pseudomonadota bacterium (assembly GCA_946478635.1). Next base: position 2,287 of record CAMLCX010000597.1, on the reverse strand, counting down.
GAGAAGGACCGAGAGCATGACTGAATCGTCGAACCAGCCGGCTGCACCGAACGCCGGGATCGCGTCTCAGTTAGCAATCGGACATCATTGGCCCGGCGTCGGTGAGCCGGGTCGTTGATATGGCTTAATCTTTGTCAAGCGGGCAGTAAGATTTGGTTCCGGTTTTTTCACGGTTCTGCTTTTGACCTTGCGCAATGGACTGTTGGGTTGGCGCGCGCAGCGTAATCAACGACGGTTGATCCTGCTGATATACGTGAGTTCACAGTCGCTTGCGCAACTGGATGTAAGGCACCTGACCACGGTTCGACGCGGCGCTTCCTCTCTCTAGGCTCGAGGGTCCAGCCGGAGTGCTCCGGGGTTTCCTCTTAACGACAACGAGGGTTCGCCTAAACCGCGCTGCTGCGCGCCAACTCATCAATCCACTGCAAAATGGGTTCCAACGTGTTTTGGTTTCTGGTCCGTGCCCGGATGCGTGCCCCGGGCGAGCGCAGCCAATGCGGAGCGAGAGCCGGCGCGTCAGCGGTGGGATTCCGTGAGGACCTCTGCCGAAGTTCTGTGCTCGCGTTGGCATCCGCTTCATTTCTTAAAGGCTATTTGGTTTTCGCCATCTTCTTGTTCGCGTCCAGTGGATACACCTTGCCCTTGCAGGTGCGGATGATCTCCGGCGCGGCGGGTTGGTCCGCGGGTTTGATTTCGCAGGCCACGGCCCAGACGAACCCGGCCAGTTCCCGCGCCACGGCCGTGGCGGCGATCACGCTCTTCTTCTTCGCGGAAAGTTGCTTGAAGCGTTTGTGCAATCGTTGCTGCGCTTCCCAGGCAATGGTCTGCACTGCCTTGCTCTGGCCTTGCTGGCGTTTCTGGATCGCCTCGCTCACCTTGGGTTGCAAGCGGTAGTGCCAGGCCGCTTCGGTGAGGATGCGCCGACAATGACTGTTGCCACAGCGGGTGATGCCGCCCTGCGTGCGCGAACCGCCGCTGCTGTGTTCACTGGGCGTCAGTCCGAAGAAGTGCATGAGCGTGCGCGGATCGGTGAAGCGGTTGAAGTCGCCCACCTCGGCCACGAGCGTCATGCCGGTCAGCACCTGCACGCCGCGCAGACTCATGAGCGCGCGCACGACTGGTTCCCGTTTCCAGCCCGGCAAGGCGTCCTCCACCGCCTTGGCCAAGCGTTCCAGCCGCTCGGTGGCGTCATTGATGGCATGAATGTATTCCTGAAAGGCGATCTGTTGCGGCGGCTGCGGCATGATCAGTTTGGAGAGGTAACGCTTGTGGGCGTCGTTCCAACTGCTCTTGCCGGTGTAACGAAAGCCCAGGCGCAGCAGAAAACCTTTCAGCCGATTGCGCGCCTGGCGCTGATCGGTCATGGCGGCAAAGCGGGCGCGGATCAAGTCGCGCACGGCTTCATCCTCCTGATCGGGCACCTGAATGGCGGTCAGTTCACCGGCGCGGAAAAGACGCGCGAGTTGGTCGGCATCGCGGCGATCGGTCTTCACCTTGTCGGAAGCTTTCTTGGGAATGAGCGACGGGGCGATCACGTCACAATGAAAGCCTTTGTTGCGCAGATGGCGGCAGAGGACGAAGCCGCACGGGCCGGCTTCATAAGCCAGGCGCAGCTCGATGTTTTCCGCCGCGAGCTTCTTGACGAGTTTATCGACGGCATCCAGGGTGCCGCCGATGATGCCGTAGCGGCGGACCTCGGTGGAGTTGGCGGGCGCGATGGACACGGCAATGGAATCTTTATGGACGTCGAGGCCGATGTAATGCACGATTTTGTTCATGGGTGTTTGGTTTCGTTATAGTGTTATCAATGGCCCAGCTTCGTGCCGGGCGTTTAACCCTGTGGATCGGTCCGCTTCGGCGGATAACCCACGTTTGCAACCGAAATCAAACACCCGCTCCGGCTTTCTGTTAAGCCATAAGGTCTAGGCGTCGCCATGACACCCGCTGAAATTGACGATGCGATCATTGCGTCGGCCGACCGTCGTTTCCTCAAAGTAGCGATGGTGGTTATCAGAGCTGCGGACAGGCTGCGGTTGCCCGACACTACAGACCGCTACGAGATTGTCGCCAACCGGCTCTATGTCCTGGTTGATGAGGGACGCTTGCTGGCAGCGGGCGACGTCACTCGCTGGCGTCACAGTGAGGTTCGCCTTCTATGAGCCGCACGCCTAACAAGAGTCGCTGGAGACAATCGGCGTGGGCCGTTGCATGTTTATGATTTCGGTTTTCCAGAGTATTACTTTATTGCTGAGCTCGGTTTACCCGCCGATGTCTCAGCTTTTGCGTT
>CAMLCX010000596.1 GCA_946478635.1 uncultured Pseudomonadota bacterium | reverse complement strand
GTTAGATGAGCTCCGGGCTTATTTAGATGCGCGGCCGTATTGATACACAATACGGCCGCGCTTTGGAAAAAGATTTGTGCTTGGTTTGGTAAGGACACCAAAGGGGAGGAACGCTCCCCTTTTGCTGGGGGGCCTAATGAATCAGTTGGGAGGCGGAATCGAGGCTTTCGAAATATTTATCTAAATTCAGGGGCTTCGAGCTTTTCTTGAGAATCTCGACAAGCGCCAACCGGGCCAGGTGGTAGGCTTCCACGTCGCTATTGGAGTACTCGAAGGCTACTTCGCTAGCGGCGGCGATGAGATCGCCTAGGGTAGTCTCGACATTTCGCGTTGTTTTCATGGTTTTTGGGTCTCCTCTCCTTCTCCGGAACAGAAATCGTTCAATGCCAACAGCTTTGTTGAGCGATCCTTCTGCATCATTAGACGCCAATGAAGAGAAAACGTTGTACAAGATTTATTGACCGAGTTTTGGCTAGTCCGGCAGAGCGGAATCCTGAGATTTACTCGTCCCTTGGCAACTCAGGAGCCATTTCTTCTACCTTCTTGAAGAGCGCCGCCTGCTTGAACCGCCGGAAGTCTTCGTTGTCCAGGTATCCGACGCTGGCCAGGCGGGTCAGAATCAAATTGCGCCGGTTGAAGATGCTGCGGTCCTTGGAATTTCGCGGGCTCGGCAACAGGGCGGCCAAGGTTGCCGCTTCGAGAGGATCGAGATCGGCGGCGGACTTGGCGAAATAGTAGCGCGAGGCGGCTTCGGCGCCGTAAACATTTCTGCCCCACTCGACGAGATTGAGGTAAAGCTCGAAGATGCGCCGCTTGGAAAGCGCCTGCTCGAGCTGGCGGGCGATCACGATCTCACGCAGTTTGCGCAGCGGATTTTTCGACGGGTTCAAGTAGAGGTTTTTGGCCAGCTGCATGGTAATGGTGCTGCCGCCGCGGCTGAAGCTCAGTGTCTCCCAGTCCCGTTTTAACGCCGCCTTGAGCTCGTTCACGTCGATGCCTTGGTGGCTGAAGAATGCCGCGTCTTCGCTGATCAGGATCGCTTTTTTCAGATGTTCCGACACGCCGGCGTAGGATACCCAGGCTTGCTGGCGCGCGCCGCCTAACCCTTTCTTTTTATATTCTTCATCGCGCAGATCCATCAAGGCCGTGGACTTGGGATTTCGCTGCTTCAGCACCGAGACATCGGGAAGCGTGAGATAAAAATAATAACCGAAGGCGATGAAGAGTGTCAGCGTAGCGCTGCTAATGAACAGTTTTTTCATGAGTGGATAGCAGGGCGACGGCTTTCGCCGTCATCGATGAGGCAGCGAGCTGGTTTAGCTTTGCCGGAATAACCCAGCGCCAGCGCGATTGCGGCAACTCTATGGGGTCTTTCGCGGCAAGATCAACAAGATAGAGCGGCGAGCTTATGCGGCGATGCGTGATTGTGTGGCGGATTTCGCCGAACTTTTCGAAGCGAGTGACCGAAAAACGCAGGTCTCTTAGTTCTCGACGTAAAAAGGCTGCGTCGAGGTCGTTAGCGCCTCGTTCTCCCCCGGGCAGTTCCCATAAGCTCGCGAGTAAACCGGTGGCGCCGCGGCGGCGCATCAGAATCTTGCCGCCCCGTCGTACGATCACCAAAGGCCAAATCACGCTTAAGAACTTTACCGGGGCGCGCGAACTGAACGTGATTGCGGCACGCGGCCGGGATCGGCTGGCGCACAGCGAATTGAGAGCGCAATCGACACAGCGCTGATTCTTCGGCGTGCACACGGTGGCGCCGAGATCCATGAGCGCTTGATTGAAGTCGCCGGGCCGCGACTTTGGCACCAGCTCGGCGGCAATCGCGCGCAAGGCGTCCTCGTTCGTGATCCGCAGTAGCCGGCTCAACACGCGGCGGGCATTGCCATCGATGGCCGGATAACGTCTGCCGAAGGCGATGCTGGCAATTGCGCCTGCAGTATAGTCGCCGATGCCGGGCAGCGCTTTGAGCAGGCTAAAGTCCCGGGGTATTCTGCCGCGGTGCTCGCGCACAATTTTTTGCGCCGCGGTCCGTAAATTTGCGGCGCGCCGGTAATAACCGAGCCCGGACCAGAGACGCAATACTTTAGCCAGCGGAGCGCGCGCGAGGGACTCGACGGTCGAGAAGTTGTTCAGGAAATTTTGGTAATAGGGAAGGACCGTATGCACCTGGGTTTGCTGCAGCATGGTCTCGGAAATCCAGATCGCATAAGCATCCTGGGTCCGCCGCCAGGGTAGATCGCGTTTGTTTTGTTGATACCAGCGCAAGAGTTTGCGGCGGATAGCGGAGCGAAGCGACGGCAGCATGAATGCAGTTTGGTGCGTTTTCAGTTATAACGCACTGTAGTCGAAAACAGCCTCGAAGGAAACCAACATCACGCCGTGCTGCCGATTGTCTTTGGTCTCTTGACCTCGCTGTGTTTTGCCATCGCCAGCCTCTTGGCCCAACGCGGTTATGCCAAAGGCGCCGCGCCCTGGGGAGCTTGGATCACCATCGCCGGCAATTGCGCCTTGCTGCTGGCAGCTCATTTCGTCTCGCACTCGGATACGCGCTTTTTTGCCGTCGACAATTTAATTTTTATCGCGGTGGGGTTGCTCGTTCCCGGCGTTACCCGGGTGCTGAGCTTTCGCGGCATACGCACCATGGGCAGCTCGATCACTTCGACGATCGTCAACACGACTCCGATGTTCTCGACGCTCCTCGCCATCGCGTTGCTCGGTGAACGGCCGGGCGCGCTGGTGCTTCTGGGGGTGGCGCTCACCGTCGGCGGCTTGATCACGGTCTCTTGGGTCGGCAGTCAAGTCAATTACAAGAAAAGCGAGCTGCTCTACCCGTTTTTGTGCGCGCTTATTTTTTCACTGAAAGACATCACGGTGCGCTGGGCCCTCGGGGCCGGCGATGGGCAGCCGATTTTTTCCGCCGGTATTGCCGCTTTGACCTCGACAATCCAGATTTTTCTCATCACCCGTTATGTTCAAGGGGAAAAATTCCGGCTGCCGCCGCGGGCCGTCTCGGGGTGGTTTCTCTGGTCCGGAATGTTTACCGGCGGATCGTTTCTCTTCATGTATCTGGCGCTCAGCATGGAGCAGGTGACGATTGTCGCGCCGCTCATCAACAGCTATGCGGTCTTCGTTCTGATGCTCACGCCGCTCATGGCGCGCCAAATCGAGAGCGTCACGCCGCGCAAGATCGCCGGAGCGGCCCTGGTGGTGGCCGGTATTTTTCTAGTGTCGTTCGGCA
>CAMLCX010000595.1 GCA_946478635.1 uncultured Pseudomonadota bacterium | reverse complement strand
CGAGCTTGCGTGCGTGCAAGCCTACAATGACGCGCTGGCGGAATGGCGCGAAGTGAGCGATCGATATGTGCCGGTCGCAATTATTCCGTATATGAGTGAGATCGACGTCGTCGTCGCCGAGGTCGAGCGTTGTGTGAAGCGCGGCCATCGCGGCGTCGTCATGCTGGCCGAGCCGGCGTTTACGAAAAAAGGCCTCAAGCGGATGAATGATCCTTTCTGGGAACCCCTCTGGGCTTCCTGCCAGGAGTTGGGAGTTCCCATGCACTGGCACGGCTCGTCGGGTTTAGTCCAGCAGTTATCCCTGCCAAAATGGGACGGATTCAGCCGGAAGGAATTTCATACTGTTTCAACTTCGCGGCTATGCGCGACGCCGGCGCAACTGATCCCCAATCTGATCTTCTCCGGCATTCTCGACCGCTATCCGCGGCTCAAATGGGCGTGCGCCGAAACCGGCTTCGGCTGGGTGAGCTACGTGCTTGAGTCCTGCGATCACGAGTGGCAGCAGCGGCGCCTATGGAATGAAGGCATTCGCACCAGACCGAGCGAAGTTTTTCGGCGACAGATTTACGTGGATTTCTGGTACGAGAAGGCAGGTATCGAGCTGCGCGAGCTGGTCGGGGTCGACAATATCATGTGGGAATCCGATTATCCGCACATCGCGTCGACCTATCCGAGATCCTGGAGTTTCGTCGAAGCGTCGCTCGGGGGTGTGCCGGAGGAAGAACGAAAGAAAATGTGTTATGGCAACGCGCTCAGGCTGTACGGCCTGGCATAGTTTCCGAACCCAGTGAGGATCATCTCAAACGAAGTGAGAGAGCTTTTTATAAAGGTAGATTTTTCGACTTCGCCTCGAAATCGCGGGCGATGGTAACAATATGACGGTGAACAATTTCTTTATTAGCGTCGACGATCATGTCCAGGAACATCCGGAGGTTTGGACACAGCGGCTCTCTCGGTCGAAGTGGGGCGATCGCATTCCCCACCTTGCAAAGAATTCAGACGGCGTCGAGCGGTGGGTCGTCGACGGTCGTGAGATTCCTTTAGCTGGAGTTGCCGATTGTGGCGCGGCGATGCCGGACCGGACTGTCAATCCGCAGTGTTGGGCCGACGTTCCGACCTCTATTTATGATCCAAAGGAACGATTGAAAGTGATGGATGAGGCGGGAATTGATTACGCCGTGCTTTATCCGACAGTGGCGGGCTCGGGCGGCCAGAATTTCGGTCGCATCGAGGATGCCGAGCTAGAGCTCGCCTGCGTGCAAGCCTACAATGACTGGCTGCTCGAAGAGTGGGCGAGCGTGAGCGATCGTTTCATTCCGCAGTGCATTACACCGTTGTTTCCCGTCGATACCGCGGTGAAGGAAATTCGTCGCGCCGTGAAGAACGGTCATAGAGGTGTGATTTATCCTTCGGTGCCGATGGAATTGCGAGACGTACCGCATATCAACGATTCGATTTACGACCCACTGTGGGCGACTTGCCAGGAGCTGGCTGTGCCGATCTGTTTTCATGCCGGCGCATCTTCGGCGATCCAAATTCCCGCCTATGAAGGATATTCGCCGACGATCGCTGCTGCGTTTCAGGCGATCACGCGCCCCGCGAGTACGGTATCGGTTTTGGTGAATCTGCTGATTTCAAAGATTCTCATGCGTTTTCCGAATCTCAAAGTCGTGCTCGCCGAGAGCGGCCTGGGTTGGGGAGCGTATCTCTTGGAGTACACGGACTTTCAGGCGACGGGCGATCAGTTGCCGCAGAATGGTTATGATCTCATGCCGTCCGAAATGTTCAAGCGACAGTGCTATTTGGTTGGATGGTACGATCAAGCGAGTTTGCGCGTGCGGAATTATATCGGCACTGAAAATATTCTTTGGTCGACGCAATTTCCGTCGGCCACCTCGACTTGGCCGGACACCCAAGAGGCTCTGGCCAAGAGCTTCGACGGGGTCGACATCAACGATCGGCAAAAAATACTTTGGGAGAATGCGGCGAAGCTGTACAAGATTCCCGTGATTCGAAAGAATTGACGAAGCGGTGTGACTGAAAGAAATGTCGCAGCGCGGAAGCGAGGAAAACATCATGTCCCATTGGCCCAAAATTCGTCCGACTATCGATGAAATGGTCAACCGACAATTCGATACCGCGGAATTCAAAAAGCTCTTCGCCGTGCGGTTGACGCCGCGACGGATCGAAGTTTATCAGAATCACATGACCTTTTACGCCAACAACCGGCGCGACTGCTGGTCTTTTGTCGCGGGCAAAGCCCCGCTCGACGTCAAGCGGGCGATTTGGCAGCACGAAAAGGACGAGTTGATCCATGACGATCGGATGGGGCGCGCGCACGTGACGGAACAAGACCTGCAGGCGGGCGATGAATCTTTGCTCGCGCCGGGTGCGAAGGCGGCCTTTTACGCCTGGCTTTACTGCGCGCGCGAGAAGCCGTGGCTCGAAGGTCTGGTTTACTCGCATATTCTCGAACGGCGCAACAATAGCGCGATTGTCAAAGGCGGCGGTTTGGTCGAACGTTGGAAGCGTAAGCAAAGAGCCGAGCTTGGCACCAAGGAGGCCGAGAAGGATTTCCAGACCGAAGTGCATGCGGTCGCTGACGAAGATCACTCGGATATCTTCGAGCCGATCTTTACGCGCTACGTTGACAGCGAAACGGCTGCGCAAGCCATCCTCGCGGCGACGCGCGATGGATTATTGATCGACCGCGCTCTGCGCGGGGCGTTGGCGGACGCAATGGCGGCTGTAGAGTGACGGTTTGATCGAGGAATGATTGGATTAAACGATGCTATCTAACATAGTCAAATGTTCCAAAAAATGAAACGGAGGTAATAATCATGGCTAATACACCAGTCACCGCTGAGGACGAAGTCAAAGAACGGGTCGGCTACAAGTCGCCGTACGAGCAGTGGAAAGAGTCGGAAGGCTTGCAAACTTATCGCGGCTTGTTCGTCAAGAATCTCTACGAGCTCGAGCTGAGTCCATGGAAATCGAGCGGCGACGGCTTGGCGGCGTTTCTGAATCTGGAAGGCACCGGCGGATTCAACGACTCCTACGTTGCGGAAATCCCGCCGGGCAAGTCGCTCAAAGCGCATCGACATTTGTTCGAAGAGACCATTTATATTCTCAAAGGCCAGGGCGCCACCTCGGTTTGGATCGATCCTAATCGAAAGGAAACTTTCGAGTGGCAAGAGGGCAGTTACTTTTCAATTCCTATGAATGCCTGGCATGAGCATCACAATGCTT
>CAMLCX010000594.1 GCA_946478635.1 uncultured Pseudomonadota bacterium | reverse complement strand
GCCGAGATATTTTCGCTCTGTAATTTCATCGTCACGTCCCGTCCCGGGAGCAAGGAAAAAGATCCGCTCAAGGGAACCGGCGTTGCCGTGAAAAAACTGTTTTGTTATGATTTTAAGAGCAGGAATTACCGCCATAAGAGCGGCACGCGAGTGTACTTCGATGAGCTTACCGACATTGCGATCTCAGCTTCGGAGATTCGCGCGCTGGTAAAGGAAGGAAAATCCATCCGCTATCTGGTGCCATCGGACGTAGAAAAATATATCAAACGGCGCGCGCTTTATAACAACGGCCGGGCCGGACGGTGACGACTTTGGCAGAAATGAGTTCCTGGGATAAAGCTCTCCTCCTTACGCGTTTCGCGCTCGACAAGAAAGCCTGCGATCTGGTGGTTTTGGACGTTCATGAGCATACATCCATCGCCGATTATTTCATTGTTTGTTCGGGGCGCTCCGACCGCCAGGTGCAGAGCATCGCGCAGGGGATCGCGGAAAACGCCGCGGAAGAGGGGTTCAAGCCCTTTGCGGTCGAAGGGACGCAGCGCGGCCACTGGGCCTTGATCGATTTTTCCGACGTGATCGTTCATGTGTTTTACGAACCTGTGCGCGAGTTCTATGATCTCGACGGTCTTTGGGGCCATGCGCCAAAAGCCAAGTTGCCCGAACCTGTGGCCAAGCTGGTCGGGCAGTTTCAGATCGGCAACGAACAGCTCTCCTGATTCGAATATTTTTCTGGCTTGCGTTTCAAAGGCGCGGGCGCATAATTTAAGTCGCTAGCGAAAGGACGAACCTTTGAGCACGACGCCCGTGATTCTCGTCATCTTGGATGGTTTCGGCATCAATCCGAGAAAAGAAGGCAATGCAATCGCCAACGCTTCGACGCCGAACCTGGACGCTCTGTTAAAGAACTACCCGAACTCGCGCCTATCGATGTCCGGCGTCGATGTTGGATTGCCGGACGGGCAGATGGGCAATTCGGAGGTCGGCCACATGATTCTCGGCGCCGGCCGCATCGTCTATCAGGACCTCACGCTTATTCACAAAGACATCGACGAGGGGACTTTTTATAGTAATTCAGTTCTCCTCGACGCGCTCCGTAGAACCAAGGCGAAGAGCAATCGACTGCATCTCCTGGGGCTCCTGGGCGACGGCGGCGTACACAGCCATCAACGCCATATGGAAGCGATTATCGAGATGGCGCGACGGGAGCAGGTCGGCGAGGTTTACCTTCACCTTTTCCTAGACGGGCGAGACACTCCGCCGAACAGCGCCGAGCAGTTCGTGCTCGATCTGGACGAGAAGCTCAAAGCCTACCCGAACGTGAAAATTGCCACGGTTACGGGACGCTATTACGCCATGGACCGCGATAAACGCTGGGATCGGGTGGAAAGGGCGTACCATTGTCTGACCCAAGGGATCGGCAGCAAAGCGGCATCCGCATTACAGGCGATCCGCGATAGTTACAAGGAAAAGATTACCGACGAATTTGTCTTGCCGACCGTGATTAACGGTGTCCCCGAGGGATCGATTCGAGACGGCGACGGCGTGATCTTTTTCAATTTCCGCGCCGATCGCGCGCGCGAGTTGACCCGGGCGCTGATCGACGAGGACTTCAAAGAATTTCCGCGCCAGCAGAGGCTCGATCTGGCGGCGTATACAACCATGACGCAGTACGACGAGACGTTCAAAGTCCCGGTCGCCTACGCGCCGCGGGAGATTCGCCGAATTCTCGGCGAAGTTACCAGCCAGGCGAATGTCCGGCAGTTGCGCATCGCCGAGACGGAGAAGTACGCCCACGTTACGTACTTCTTCAACGGCGGCGCAGAAGAGAAATTCCCCGGCGAAGAACGGATTCTGATTCCGTCGCCTAGGGACGTCGCTACCTACGATTTAAAGCCGGAGATGAGCGCGCGCGAAGTCACCGAGTCACTCGTCAAATATGTGCGCGAGCAGGACGTCGGCTTGGTGATCGCCAACTACGCCAACGCCGATATGGTCGGGCATACCGGAAACTTCGAAGCGTCGGTTCGCGCCGTCGAGGTGATCGACGAATGCCTTGGCAAAGTCGTCGATGCCGCGATCGGCAAGCAGGGCAAAGTCGTGATCACCGCGGACCACGGCAACATCGAGCAATTGATCGACTACGACACCGGCATGCCGCACACGGCGCATACGACCAATCTCGTGCCGGTGATTTTAATCGACGAAGAACGGCAAAAATGCCATCTTGCGCAGGGATCGGGTGTGGACATCGCGCCGACGCTCTTGCAATTATTGAAATTGCCGCAACCCAAGGAAATGACCGGCCGCTCGCTGATCGTGGAACGCTAGCCACCGCGTGCCGTTCAGGGCCTTCTATTTCCAGCGTTCCATCAAACACCCGGTTCTATGGCAGCGCCTGGCGCCGGCGACGGGTTTAACGGTTTTTTCTAGAAGTCCTCCACCATGGAATCCTCGCTTCGGCCAACGATTGCGGAACGTTTTGACTGGCTCGTCGACTGGCTTTATCCGCCCCGCTGCCGTGCTTGCGCTCAAACATTCTATGGCCGGGACGCGGAATATTTTTGCGCCGGCTGCTGGGGTAAAATCCGGCTCGTTGGTCATCCGATGTGCAATACCTGCGGCCGGCCATTCCCCGACGCGAGTGGTAACGATCATATCTGCGGCGCCTGTTTGGACCGGCCGCCACACTTCGTCCGAGCGTGGTCGTGGGCCTGTTATCCGCGCGAAGAAGCCGAGGGGCATCCGCTGCGCCAGGCCGTGCAAAAATTCAAATACGGACGCAAGGTCTCGCTCGGCAAACCGCTCGGCCGCCTGATGGCGCGCGGTTGCGGAGAATTCCTAAGAGAGTGCAATGCCGAGGTGATCATTCCGGTCCCTCTTCATCCCAAACGGCTGCGCTGGCGCGGTTTCAATCAGGCGCTGCTATTGGCGCGCCAAATGAGCAAAGCGTACGGCATCGCTGCCGACCCGTTCGCGCTCCAGCGAATTAAAGAAACTCCGCCGCAGACGCAGCTCAATGAAGAAGAGCGCCGGCACAATGTACGCGGCGCCTTCGCTCTGGCGACGGGCCGACCCCTGGAAGCTAAAAAAGTCCTGTTGGTAGACGATGTGTACACCTCCGGTGCGACCGTGAACGAATGCAGCCGCACGTTAAAAAGGAGCGGCGTGGCGCAGGTATTTGTTGCGACACTGGCCCGCGCGGTGTCCTAATGGACTGTAACGGTTGGTTCAAGCGTCTAAAATCGCAGAGCCCTTCGACCCTTCGAGGGGCCTCAGGGCAGGCCCCTCGACA
>CAMLCX010000593.1 GCA_946478635.1 uncultured Pseudomonadota bacterium | reverse complement strand
AAATATCGAAGCCGGCTATACCTGGGTTAACTCGGCGCAGATTATCTACGACGAGCTGCCTTTCGGCGGCGTCAAGCAGAGCGGTCTTGGCAAAGAACATGGCGACGAAGCGATCGAGCACTACACCGATTCGAAATCGGTCGTCATCGCTACGGAGACTCACTCCGAGATCGTTGGAGGAGAATAACCGAAGATGAAAGATCGAGGATCGAGGATCGTCATTCTCGATCTTCTATTCTCAATCCTCGACCGGTCCGCGATTCTATGAATCTCGACCTTCCTGATATCTACAACGCCGCCACGACCTTCGTCGACGAAAATATCGCGCAAGGTCGCGGCGGCAAAATCGCCATTTACTACCAAGATCAAACCATCACCTACCAAGAAGTCTTCGAAAAAGTTAACCGCACCGGCAACGCATTCAAAGATCTCGGCATAGAGATCGAAAACCGCGTGCTGGTCATCCTGCCGGACTCGCCGGAGTTCGCCTATAGCTTTTTCGGCGCCATTAAAATCGGCGCGGTCGCGATCCCGACCAATCCTTGGATGTTCGCCAAAGATTATGAGTATCTGATCAACGACAGCCGGGCGCGAGCGATCGTCGTGCACGAATCGACTCTGCCCGAGGTCGAAAAGATCTGGGACCGCACGCCGTTTCTGAAGCACGTCATCGTCGTCGGCAAACCGAAAGGCAAAGCGCTTTCTTTCGAGAGTTTGACTGTCGGAGCGTCGGACCAGCTCGAAGCCGCCAAGACCACTCGAGACGACGTCTGTTTCTGGGGTTATACCTCGGGCAGCACGGGCAATCCGAAGGGCGCGGTTCATCTGCAGCACGACATGATCACGATCAGCGACCTGTTCGTCAAGCCGGTGCTGAAGATGAACGAAAACGATCTGTGCTTCTCGGCATCGAAGATGTTTTTCTCCTATGGACTGGGCAATTCCCTCTATTTTCCTTTTCGCTTCGGCGCATCCACGGTGCTCTGGCCGGAGAAACCCGATCCGGAGAAAATTCTTCAGGTCATCGACAAGTACAAACCGACTTTCTTTTTCTCCGTACCGACTCTCTTCGCGCGTTTCCTGCGCATCGAAAAGAAATACGACTTGAGCTCGCTGAGGATCTGTCTATCATCCGGCGAACCCTTGCCACCGGTGCTGTTTCATCAATGGAAGGATCGCACCGGGCTGGAATTGTTAGACGTGGTCGGCTCCACGGAAGCGACCCACGACTTTCTGGCCAACCGCCCGGGCCGCGCCAAAGCAGGCAGCAGCGGCGAAGTAACGCCGGCATTCGAGGCAAAGATCGTCGACGACAATGGGCGGGAGGTGCCGATCGGCGAGGTCGGCAATCTCATGGTCAAAGGTGATGCCAACGCGCCCTATTATTGGAACAAGCACGAGCAAACCAAACGCATGATGCAAGGCGAGTGGCTCAAAACCGGCGACACTTACTATTGCGACGGCGAGGGTTACTACTGGTACTGCGGCCGCTCCGACGACATGATGAAGGTCGGCGGCCTCTGGGTCTCGCCGATTGAAATCGAAAATACCCTGATGGAACATCCGGCCGTGCTCGAGTCCGGCGTGATCGGCGACACCGACGCCGACGGCCTGCTGAAACCTAAAGCGTTCGTTTTGCTCAAGAGCGAATTCAAGCCCAGCGACGAACTCAGACTCGAACTGCAAAATCATGTGAAGAGCAAGTTGGCACCTTATAAATATCCCCGTTGGGTCGAGTTCGTCGACGACCTGCCCAAGACCGTCACAGGCAAGATTCAAAGATTTCGTTTACGAAGCAAAAACTGAGGATCGAGAATAGAAGATCGCGATCTCGATCCTCAATCTTCCATTCTCGACCAATTCAAGGAGCAATCATGGCCGTGAACATCAAAGAGATGAAAGAAAAGGTCGCCTACTCCTGCAACATTCTCGCGCATGAAGGACACTGGGATAACATCTTAGGCCACGTTTCGGTGCGCATTCCGGGGCAGAATAAGATTCTCATGAAGCCGCACAGCTTCGGCTTCGAAGAGATCCGCCCGCAGCATATCATCGTTGTCGACATCGGCACGGGCAAAAAACTCGAGGGCAAGTACGAGCGCCACTCCGAAGTTTTCATTCACACGGAAATCATGAAGGCGCGGCCGGATGTGAATTGCGTGGTCCACTCGCATCCGCCCTACGCCACCGCCTTCGGCGCGCTCGGCCAACGGCTGCGACCGATCAGTCACGAAGGCAATATTTTCTACGATGGCTTGCCGACGTTCGACTACACCACCGCGCTGATTCGCACTCCCGAATTGGGCGTCGAAGTCGCCAAGAGCCTAGGCAAATGTCGCGGCGTGCTGATGAAAAACCACGGCTCGACGGTGGTCGGCGAGACGATCGAAGTCGCCACGCTCTACGCGATATTCCTGGAAAAAGCCGCGCGCATTCAACTGATGGCGACCGCTTCGGGCGATCCATCATGGACGAGCGACGAAGAAGCCGCCGTTAAATACGAACAAATCTATACGCCGCACCGACTCGAATCCATGTGGCAGTATTTCGTCCGTCGCGCCAAGAAATTTCGCAAGTCGAGTTAGCGCCCGAAACGCTGGGCAAAACAGCTGAGCGCGGAGTCCCTCTATCGGGGAAGCCAGCCAATCAGAGACGCCATGGAGCACAAATATCGCTACCTTAATAATTTTCGGGTGATTGACACTCTCACCGTTAACACGTAGAGTGGAGTTCCTAGTTCAGTAATGGGCCTTCTGAAAGAGGATGACACAAACGTTGAAGGCCTCTAATCCGTCTCTCTCCTTGCGAACGATACCTAACGGACAAACCGACCAGAGCGTGGTTTCAGTAATTTGACTAGCCCATGTTCTGCCGACTGGCAGTCTACTTCTCAGGGTCACAGACATCAATTCTCTCATAGGAGGAGAACATGGGTAGTAAATTATATGTTGGCGGTCTGCCTTATTCGGTAACCGACGGGCGACTGCAGGAAATTTTTTCGGCGCACGGCGCCGTCGAATCGGCCAGGGTGATCTCGGATAAGTTCACGGGACAATCGCGGGGCTTTGGCTTCGTCGAGATGGGAACGGGCGGCGAAGCGCAAAAAGCGATCGATTCGTTGAACGGCACCCAGCTCGATGGGCGCACGCTGACTGTTAACGAAGCCAAGCCGATGGCGCGGCGCGATAACGGCGATGGCGGCGGCCGCGACAGCGGACGTAATCGCTGGTAGTCTTTTCGTTAGCTAGCTAATCACCTAGGGGCAACAGGTCGGGTTGCCCCTTTTTGCTTTCA
>CAMLCX010000592.1 GCA_946478635.1 uncultured Pseudomonadota bacterium | reverse complement strand
GGTTTTTCCGGATCACCCACTTCGGGAAGCCGTTCGAACAGTTCTGACATCAGCCATAGTAGAAACGTCGCATAGAGTTTGGGAGCGGCGATGAGTTTGTCGGCAACCAGGACGTTGATCGTGCCGCGTCCCTGACCGTCCGTCTGCATCATATCGTCGAGATCGAGTGCGGGCTCGCCGAAAAACTTGTCGCCACCCTGCTCTTCGAGCACGAGCAAACCACGCTGGATCGCGCCGATGCTCGCCGCCGAGACGTTGCCATATTGGGTTTTGAACTGCGCCGCGTTGTCGCCGACGTGCTGGAGCATGGCCCGGATATCTTTTAGATCGAGCAGCAGCATGCCGTTGTCGTCGGCGATCTTGAAGACCAGATTGAGCACGCCGCTTTGCGTCTCGTTCAAATTGAGCAGCCGCGACATGAGCAGCGGCCCCATGTCGGAAATGGTCGTACGCACGGGATGGCCCCTGCTGCCCGAAGAGGTCCCAGAATACCGTCGGATAACCATTGAATTGGAACCCCTCGATCCCAAGCGCCTTTAGTCGCTCGGAAATCTTCGGATTTTCCTGGCCCGCCCGCCGGACAAATCGCCTTTCACGTCAGCCATAAAAACCGCCACCCCGGCCCTGCTGAAGTTTTCAGGCGATCACGCGCAATGTGACGGTTTTTCCCGTACCCGTGGCCCGGCAATCAAACCGTGGCGATTCGCTGTAAAATTGCGTAAACCTCCTTGCCTTTGGCGATCGGCAGGGCCTTCAAGCATTGCCGAACCTCCTTTATTTATTGCCAACTTATAGGCCTTTTGGTCAGGATTTTTTGCTTGTTAAATTTCCTTGTCTCTTATATAAACCACATCCGCGTGAATGAAACGTTCAGATCACGCGTCCAAGTCACCAGAACGATGAAGACCGCGAGGGTATCGAGTGGAGGGCGATACTATTTTGGTCTATTCGTTTGAATAATAACAACAACATAATTCATGAAGGGGGATTGCTGAATGAAACGTTTTCTAGGTATTTTGGTTGCTTCTATGTTTTTGGCCTCTGCTGCGTTCGCGGGCGAAGCTACAAAAGAAGAGAAGAAGGCTGAAAAAGGCGCTGCGGGCGAAAAGGGCGCCAAGGGCGAAAAAGGCGCTGCGGGTGAAAAAGGCGCCAAGGGTGAAAAGGGCGCCAAGGGTGAAAAGGGCGCCAAGGGTGAAAAGGGCGCTTCCGCGACGAAAGCCACCGACACCAAGGCCGGCGCCATGGGCGAGAAAAAGGCTGGCGATACCAAAGCCGGCGCGATGGGCGAAGAGAAAAAGTCCACCAAATAACTTTTTGGTCGATAGAGCAAGGTGGCCCTCCCCACCTTGCTCGCCCACCTTCCAATCCGCGTTGTCATATCGACTTCTATCAGTATACCCTGTCGCCTATCTTGGCTTTTTAAATCGCTGCGGGTCATGTTCCCGCAGCTTGTCCAGGCGGATCCGGAACTGGACCCCCCAATAAAAACACTCGGGGGTGACGCCTTTGGGATACTTTCCGTCGCGTTCTGTGATACCCCGCAGCTTGCTAAGGGGTAGTTCATTAATATTTTGCTGGCGAACGGTCGACCGTCTGTAATAATTTGAAGGCAACACAATGAGGGCTAGTTGCCTGTCCAGATTGTGAATGTCCGGCTTCTGTTGGCGTCTATAATTAGCTAGCTGGTCGAACTGAATGGAGGGCGGTTCGGTCTAGACTCCGTAACCAATTCTTATTAACCGAGGAGGTTTTTTTATGAAACGCACGCTCGCATTGTTTGTCATGGCGCTGTTCTTGAGCGCCGCATCGTTAGCTCTGGCAAAGGATTATCAAGTTACTGGCCCGGTGGTCGACGTAAAAGACGATGTCATCATCGTCAAAAAAGGGACCGAAAACTGGGAAATCGCCCGTGACAAGAACACCAAGAGCCCCAGTGATATTAAAAAGGGCGATCGGGTCATGATCAAGTACAAGATGACCGCCACCAGCATCGAAACGAAGGAACCGACCAAAGCCAAGACCGACGCCAAGGCTAAAACCGAAGCTAAGACCAAGTAATCACTATAAACAATCCTCCCTCCACTTGCTTTTGCAACGGGTCGCCTGCGCGGCCCGTTGTCGTTCTCAAGCCTTGCTTTCATTTTATCCGCTCATTTGATAGCGTTAGGTAAATTATCCAACGGGATGATGCGACCATGACTTCACACCCAGAAGTAACTATCGTTCATAGCTCAGATCTTCATCTTGGTACGGATGACAGCTTCAGCGACAAAGATCGGTTAGCGGTATTGCCAAAGGTACTGACCGCTGCTTCAGAGTTGAAAGCCGATGTGGTCGTGCTTGCCGGCGATTCGTTCGACAATCATCGCCAGCCGATTGAGCTGCTTGAACGCGCCGCGCAGATGCTCGGTGAGTACCGCAAACCGGTGGTGATCCTCCCCGGCAATCACGATCCTCTTACCCCGGACTCGGTTTACCGCCGGGCGGGGCTCGGCTTGATTCCCAACGTCCGCATCCTCGGTTTGACCGTGGAACATGCGGCCATCTTCGAAGAGTTTGAATTGGAAATCTGGGGCCACGCGCATTTCGATTACACCGATATGTCGCCGTTGGCCAATCCCCGGCCGCGCTCAACGCGATGGCAACTCGCCGCCGCGCATGGTCATTACGTCGATCAAGCGCGCGATCCCAATCGGCTGATCGGCTCCTGGCTCATTCATCCCGACGAGCTTGCCGCCACTGGCGCCGACTACGTCGCACTTGGGCATTGGAACCAGTCAACGCCGGTCGGCGATGGAAAAATCTCCGCTCATTATTCCGGCTCCCCGGAATATACCGGCACCGTCAACGTCGTGCGCTTGCGTCAAGACGGGACCGTTGAAGTCGGGAAAGGACCGCTTCGCTAGGAGCGCCACCTCGTTCGGCATCAACCTTCCGGCTGAAGCTGGATCTTTTTGTCCTTTGCAGTGCGCCACCCGTCTTCCGTCTGTGCGCAGACCTAGCCTATGAAACCGAGAATGTAACACTCCGTGAGTCGTGCCTTCAAAATCATTTCGTACCTATCGGTTCTGTGTGCCGTCGTCGCGCCCGCTATCTCATTTTCGGGACAGCGCGCGATCTCTCAGGTCGATGAGCGCGCGGTAGCCGCTTTCTACCAGGGCAAAATCGTGCGCATCGTGGTCGGTTTCCCGCCGGGCGGCGGCGCCGATGTTTATTCGCGTTTGATCGCGCGTCATCTCGGTCGCTTCATTCCGGGTAATCCAGTTCTCGCCGTAAGCAACATGCCCGGCGCCGGCAGCATTA
>CAMLCX010000591.1 GCA_946478635.1 uncultured Pseudomonadota bacterium | reverse complement strand
GTGACGCCTTTGGGATACTTTCCGTCGCGTTCTTGTGATACCCCGCAGCTTGCTGTGGGTAGTTCATTTATTTGCCGCGAGACGGGACTTCGAATCGGCCCCAGGTCCGGCCCCAGGCCGGGCGAAAGCTGTCTTCGGTCACCGCGGCGTTCGCATAGCCGGCATCGACGAAGAGGCTCTCGCCTGCGACAAAATTGGAATCGTCCGTGGCCAGAAAAATAGCCGCTCCGACCAGATCTTCCGGTTTGCTCAGGCGGCCGAGGGGAATGCGCCGCAGGCGCTCCCCGACCTCCTCGTCGGTAATGGGAAGATGCTCCATGGGCCCGCTGGCGAGCGCGTTGACGTTGACGCCGTAAAAGCCGAGCGCCTGAGCGATGGCGCGAGTCATCGAGTCAATGCTGGAATACACCGCGCTGTTGGCCGTCGACTCGCCCGAGCCGATGCGCGCGTCGGTGCTGGAGAGATTGATGATTTTTCCCGAGCGCTGCTCGGTCATTTGCCGCCCAACCGCCTGGCAGGCAAGAAAGTAGGCCTTGGGCCCGCGCTCGATGCATTCGTTGAACGTCTCTTCGGTCAGACTCAAGAAATCACTCTCGTGTGTGAGGCCCGAGCAATTGAGCAGCACGTCGATGCGCCCGAACTCAGCGACGGCGCGCCGGACGGCGTCCTCGACCTGCGCTTTGTTCGTGACGTCGCACTGCAGCGCCAGCGCGCGCCTGCCGAAAGACCGAATCTCGGCCGCGAGTTGTTCTGCGTGTTGAGTTTCTGTGTCCAAAACCACGCAATGTGCGCCTTCGCGGGCGAATCCGATGGCAATCGCGCGCCCGCAGGGATTTTTTCCACTGGTGATTAATGCGATCTTGTCTTGAAGTCTCATGGAGATGTTTTGAAGTCAAAACGACTGGTCGTCCAGTTGTGTCTTATAAAAAGGCTACATCGCTGTCAATCATGCTCGGCGGCGATTCAGATGGCCGTTCTTCGAGATCTCCCGCAAAGAACGCAAAGGGCGCAAAGTAGGGCCCCAAGAGTGTTTGCCACAGAGATCCCAGCGCGGAAAGCCGCAACCAAATTAGAAAGGAGATTTTCACCACGAAGGACACGAAGAGCACGAAGTTCGGAGTTTAAATTATCCGAACCCTTCGTGTCCTTCGTGATCTTCGTGGTGAGGTCAGTTGTTTTCATTAAACACAGCAATTTAGAAACGCTGGCCGGAAAAGTTTGCGCAGGCTGCGCGAACTTTGAGCTGTTGTAATACACGCTTTTTCCCAGACGGCGCTGGGAAAAAGAGGTTCGCCTGTCGGCGAACAGCCAGTTTGGCGAGAGGAATTTCCGATTCCAAGACTCTTCGACTTCCGGAGTATTTAAGCGGCCGTGCCGAAAATGTCTTATAAAGAAAACCGCCCGGTTGGTCCGGCAAATGCGGGCCAACCGGGCGGGCAGGACAACCTGGGCCGTGCGATTAATAGCTCTACCTGGGTCAGCCCATTTCAATCTTTGGAAGACGCCCCGATAGGACCTTGCGAGCTTCCGGCCTTGGTTACCGAATTGGCAACCAACATGCCGCCCTTGTCCTGATAGGCGATATTGACTTTGTCCCCGACCTTTATCGTCGCGAGGGAGTCTTTCGCGGCGGTTCCTTGCACGTCAAGGTGGAGATCTTCCGTAGCAGTTTTCACTATCAGTTTGCCCTTCTCGGCGTCCACTGATTTGACTTCGCCGCTCGCTCGTTTTGCGGCGCTGCTTTTACTATCCATCGGCGCCGAGGGTCTGCCAGGCGTCGAAGGTATGCTTTGCGCTTGAATTCCGGCGGCAAAAGCAAACATTCCCATTCCCGCAATAAAGCCGGTCATATGTTTCCTATTCATTCTTTACCTCCCTGGTCTAATGTCGAGCCTAAATTTGGTTGCGCGATTCGGAACTCTTGCGCGACTGCGTCTCATGGCGCTGGTACCAATCGTTCGCCCAGCGCTCCACTTCCTCCTTTTTATCGCCATAGCGTTTTTGCAGGACGCCAAGGAATTTGTCGTAATCGCCTTCCATTTCGAGCAGATCGTTGTCGCTGATTTGACCCCATTTCTTTTTGACTTCACCTTTGAACTGTTTCCAATTTCCCTTGAATTGCTCTTTATTCATAAGCAAACCTCCTTGCTAGAGTGTCCGTGTGGTCCTGCTCCTACCGCATCAACACCACCAATAATTTTCCTGGCCGTAATGCTTATAGAGTTTCGTTTCGTAGTCGCGATCGAGTTTGTCCGAGTTAAATTCAGGGCCGGTCTTGATCGCCTCGCGCGAAAGGTTGACGTAGACATTTGAATGTTTCCAGTCGACATGGGCGATCCACTGGGGCGCTATAAGGATATGTTTCCCCGGCAGCCAGTCGCGGGTATCGATGATTGCATACCGAATCGTCCACGCTTCATCGTCAACGATAAAATCCTCGACATGGCCGATCTCTCCATCTGTTGCCTGAATCGAGTAACCGGCTACGTCGTTTACGCTGTGCAGATGGGACTGATTCGCCTTTTCGGTGAGAACTCTTTTTCGATCGATATCGGCAATCAACTCCCGCGGCAGCATGACCGGCCCCCAGATATCGTCGCCGGCCCAGTAATAGGGTAGTCCGTAGTAGTTGTAGTATTTAATTTCGTCCGGGGCGGACAGCTCTTCGTTCAGGCTGATATCCGGGCTGTTCTTTACCTGCTCTTGGGTCAGCAACACCGGCAACCGCTTCCTCTCCCAGTCCGCCTGTTCGACGACGATTGGGGAGATCAACACCTTTCTTCCCGGCAACCAACGATGGGTGTCGGCGACCACATAGCGAACCGTCCAATTTTTATCATCGAAAATAAAATCACCGGCTTCGCCGATATCGCCGTCGCGAGCGCCGATCGAAAAACCACTCAGATCTTTCAGTTTACGAAGCATGCGATCCTCCGCGAGCATTGATGACGCATAGGCGATGCCAAGTGAGACTGCCAATGCCGATCGACGAGAAATTAACAACTTATGAGTGAAGCGTTGTACGAGCCGTTCTGGTTTGGAAGCTAAATACCTTCATCGACTATGAGTCCGGGAAGCTCATCTCCGACAACCGCGCTCGCTGCGAAGGTTCGCGGCAACATCACGCGCAGAATATTTCTCCGTCAATGGCAATGCATCACAGAAAAATACTGACTTGACTGAAGGGGATTGTCTTCAAAGTCACTCTCATTCGACTTCGCTCCGCGAGGTTAAATGATTGAGATGTCAATGGTTAAACGAAATGCGTTCAATGGCACGGTGGTTGCTGCATTAAAAATGCGAATGCTTGTGTCGAAGA
>CAMLCX010000590.1 GCA_946478635.1 uncultured Pseudomonadota bacterium | reverse complement strand
GCGATCGAAGCCGATTGCCTTGTGCATCCTTTGCGCTTCGCTGAATGTCGCGCTGGTGATCGGCGGGTAGGGCGGATTGGACCGCGGTGGAAACATCGCCGGGTCCTCATAGAGGTGAAATTGACAATCGCAGCTTCCCCGCGGCGGCGGCGGAACCGGCATCCGCGGCTGTTTATCCCATTCGTAAATTTTCTCTCCGGCTGTCGCCATATGATTCTCCCGTGATTTCTCGGACCCCTGACGTTGAACGATTTTATATTCGCCGGACTTAGTTTTCGAACTTGAATCACCCTCCTAAGCACGGGGTTTACGTTTGTCAAGTCGCTTGACGACCCGAGGAGGCGTGCTTATTTTTTTGAGCATAGGGAGGTAACTACTATGGAACTAGTAAGATTTGAACCATTTGCGGGTTTTGGCAACTTTTGGTCTGTTCTCAACGATCTATTCGATGAGAACCACGGTCGGTCGTCGACGCAACCGAGCGTATCGAAGTGGTATCCGGCGGTAGACGTTTTGGAAAGCAAGGATTCGTACTTAATTCACGCCGAGCTTCCAGGGATGAAAAGGGAAGACATCAAAGTGGAAGTCAAGGACGGAGCCCTGGTTCTCAGCGGGGAAAGAAAATCCGAGAAGCCGGCTGAAGGCATTGAATACCGCCATACAGAACGGGTCGCCGCAAAATTCTGGCGCTCATTCACCCTGCCCGAGACCGTGAAGCAGGATGGCATTGAAGCCAGCTACAAAGACGGTGTCCTTGAGATACGCGTGCCGAAGGTGGAAAAAGCCAGGCCGCGGCAGATTGAAATAAACGTGCAATAACTGTTCGTAAAACCGCAATGAAAAAGGGAGGCAAGTCGCCTCCCTTTTTTGATCTTTCTTTAGAACTTGTTGCGCGCCGCTTTAGACGGCTCGAACCATCTGAAACGATTGGAGCCCCTAAGTCATCTCCTCCTCAAGGAGTGACGCCAGCAATGGCGACATTGGCGTGCGCCGAAAGCTTTAAGGCCGCCACACGCCGTGCAGCGGTATGCGCGGGGATTTTTCCTGCTCTTCTCAACGGATTTGAGCGGGCTCAGCTCCAGCCGCAATTCGCGCACTTCTTTTTCGTTCGCGCGCTCCGGGCACTCGCGGCCGCGCCGCAGCCATGGCCAGCAAAACGGCACATTGCCGGGCTTCGTGGTCGTGATAATTCTAAACTGCGCAAGGCTGCCGCAGCCGAATTGTTTCTGCAGCTCGGCGCACTTCATGAGGGCCATACCGCTCATCTTCATCGGGCACCAGACCATTCCGCTTGGATAACCCCACTCGTCCAGCGCAATTCGGTCGACTGAGGCCCGGGTCTTCCACGGCTCTTTTTTTCTGATTAAGCCAGACATTTTCAGAACGCCTTTTATCGCTTAGAAGAGTATGCGCAAAATCTTTGAGATCGCAAGCCAAGACATAAGTGCGGCAGCTCGAGCAACCCTCGTAGGCGCTTGCCTCGGCCCTAACCTGACTCGCGATGAGCCGAGTGAGCGCACCGTCGCACTGCAAAACGTAACTCTCGCGACTTGCTCACTCACAATTTGTCCCGACGATTTGTCCAATCTGTGATCCCGACAATTGCGCTCACTCACAAGGTTCGACGTTGCTCCGATTCCGCTGAAAAAAGTAACTTGACACCTCCCCAGCGTTTGCGATACTCACGCCACGAAAGCAGGAGGTGGCTACAATGACGCACTCGGCAAAATCGATTGTCGGTTTTCTGATTCTTTTCGTTTTTGTTGGCACCTTGGCCGGCGACGCGGCGGCGCAGGGTAGAACCAAAATCAGGTACGCCCTGGGCGATGTCGTGTCCATCGACGAGTTGCCGCTCTTGATAGCTGTCGAGCGCGCCAAGGCGCGCGGCGTCGATGTCGAGGTTACCGCGTTTAAAAGCGAGGAAGTCGCGACCCAAGCCGTGATCAACGGTCAGGCGGACGTCGGGCAAGGGACGCCGTACGCGGCCGTTCAGAAAGCCAACGTGCCGATCCGCTTTTTTTATCAGTTGAGCACCTTGCTGTTTTTTCCGGTGGTAGCCAAGGACAGCTACAAGAGCTGGAAAGATCTGGACGGCCAGGAGATCGCGTTGCAGGGGCGCGGTTCCGGGACCGAGGCGATCATGCTCCTGGCGGCGAAGCAGCACGGTATCAAGTATAAGAGCGTGAGCTACGTGCCTGGATCTCAAGTGCGCGCTCTGGCGCTTTTGAAGGGCAATATCAAGGCGACGATCTTGGACGCGCCCAACAAAAACAGGGTGATGAAGGAAGCGCCCGACAAGTTCATCATCTTGCCGCTCGGCAATTTGAAGGCGAGCGACGAGGCGCTCTTCGCCACCCGAGAGTTTCTCGACAAAAATCAAGCGGCCATCGCAGTCTTCGTGGAAGAGCTGATAAGGGTCAATCGGCAGATCAATGCGAATCCCAAGTCGGTCGTCGAAGAGCGCAAGAAACTCGCGCTCCTAAAGGACCTGCCGACGAAGCTGGAAGAGGAGATTCTGCCTTTCTTCGAGGAGGCCGTACAAAACGGCGTCTTTCCAAACGACGGCGGCGCCGAGGGCGCGGCCAAGAATGATTTGGAATTCTACGCTCTCTCCGGCGCGCTGACCGGCGAAAACCTGAAGGCGGACGAGTTCTGGCATTTCGCTCCGCTCAAGGCTGCGCTTCCGAAGGTGAAGTGAAAGCCGGCTTGGGTGTCGGAGAGATTGAGAGTCCGAGGTACCCGGGTCTCTAGCGCCTTTGGCGGATGTGTTCGCGCGCGGCGAAGCAACTGAGCGTTTTTTCAATCACTCGCTGGTAACTGACTCCGTGGAGCAAAAAAGCTGGATCGCGAAGCCATTCCTCTGGCAATTGCTTTCCTTCGCGCTCTTTTTCGGTTTGTGGGAGCTGGCCGGGCGCTGGCCGATCAGCTATGCCTTTCCGCCGTTCAGTAAGACCCTGGCGGCGCTGCTCGGCATGATCGTCGACGGCAGTCTCCTTAAAGCTTATCAATCTACGCTCCAACCGCTGGCCATCGGCATCGTTCTCTGCAGTGTCGTCGGCATCGGTTTCGGCATCGGCATGGGGCTTTCCCGCGCCATCGAGTGGTTGAGTCTGCCCATCTTCATCGTGTTGCAAGCGGCGCCGATGGCGGCGATCATTCCGCTGATCACTTACATGTACGGCATCGGCGTTACCGCCAAAGTTTTGGCCGTCGTCGTTTTGGCTGCGCCCGTTATCGTGATGAATTCTTACAAGGGCATCCGCAATACCAATCCGTCGCTGATCCAAATGTGCCGTGCGTTTTTGGGAACGAGGCGGCAGGAGG
>CAMLCX010000589.1 GCA_946478635.1 uncultured Pseudomonadota bacterium | reverse complement strand
CTTTCGTTTTTCAAAGCTACGCGCTTTATCCGCATATGACGGTTTTTGACAACCTATCTTTTTCTTTGCGCCTGCGCGGCATGCCGTCGCCGGAGATAGCCGCCAAAGTCAATGAAACAGCCCAACTTTTGGAAATCGCGACTCTACTGGAGCGCCGCCCGCAAAGTTTGAGCGGCGGTCAACGCCAACGGGTGGCGTTGGGCCGCGCGATCGTGCGCCAACCCAAACTTTTCCTTTTCGACGAGCCGCTATCGAATTTAGACGCGACGCTCCGAGCCGGTATGCGTATCGAGTTGGCCCGGCTTCATCGGCGGCTCGGGAGCACCATTGTGTATGTCACTCATGACCAGGCCGAAGCCCTCACCCTCGGGGAAAAGATAATTGTTTTAGACCAGGGAACGATCCAACAAATCGGTAGCGCTGCTGAGATTTATCATAAACCTGCCAACGTCATGGTCGCACGCTTCGTCGGCAGCCCGCAGATGAACCTGCTCGAAGGAATACTCGACGATGATGGCGCAACATTAAATTGCGGCGCCGTGCGGCTTAATCTCGCGAGCCTGTTAAACCAGTCTCTGCCCCGCTCGGCGGGACGTTCTTTGACGGTGGGCGTTCGCGCCGAAGATTTTGTGATTACCGATACTGCAGGCGCATGGATCAGCGGCGAAGTTGAATTGATCGAAGACTTGGGCTCCGACCTCTTCGTTCATCTGAAATGCGATCGCTTGGACCTTGTTGCTCGGGTCGGCAGAGAAATAACACTAAAATCAGGTGACACCGTCGGACTCAAGGTCGCGCCCGATCGGTTGCATTTTTTCCAGGATAGCAGACGGATCGAGCTGTGAATGCCGGTTCAAGGTTTAAGGATGAAGAACCCCGCCGCAAGCAGCGGGGTATCGAAAGACCTCGATGACAATTTTCCCAACGTTGTCACCCCCGAATGTATTTATCGGGGGTCCAGATCCGGACTCGCCTGGATTCCCGCTTAAAGCATGCGGGAATGACGGATTTCGGATGAGCGATTTACTTGACGCAGCAAGCTGCGGGGAATGAACCCTCAGCGATTCAAGGTTAGAACTGCGTTGAACATGGAACTTTGAACATTGAACTGCGGCCGCCCGCGCAGTTGAGTTTTAAAGCCAATCGTACTAACAGAAATCCTCAATTGACTTCGCCGGAGGCGTAGAAATATGAAAATCATTAACCGAGACCTTTCCGCGGAAAAAGACGGCGTCCCCGGTTACCTCGCTCATCCCGATCGCAAGCAGCCCGGGCCAGGCGTGATGATCGTCCATCATCATTACGGCTGCACCGGAAATATGAAGGTCAAAGTCTGTGACTACGCCAAGCTCGGCTACACGACCATCGTTCCCGACCTCTACAAAATGCTCGGCGAAGCCGAGGGCGTGCATGAAGCGCAAAAGAAAACATCCGACGGTCAATTCACGGAAATTCTCACCGACGCATGGCGCTATCTAACGTCGAGGCCCGACGTAGACGCCAAGCGCTGCGCCGTTGTCGGCTACTGCATGGGCGGACGTATCGGCATTCATTTTGTCGCCGCGACACCGAGCGTGCGCGCTTTCGTCGGCTATTATCCGTCCGTGCGCGACGAGGAACCGAGCAAGCTCCGCCCGCGCCACCCCAACGATGCAGTCAAAGACTTCAAATGCGCGTCGCAAATTTTCTTCGGCTCAAAAGATCACGTTGCCAGCATTCCGGTGCAACAGCGCTTGATGGCAAGTTTTCAGTCCAACGGCCAGCCTTTAGACTGGCATTACTTCCATCGTGTTGGCCACGGCTTCGCCATGGCCGACGGTGAATGTTACGACCCGAGTCTCGCGGACCAGGCGTGGAGCCTGACGGCGAATTTTTTGGCGGGGGAATTGGGAAGCGAGTAGCCCCTCTGCGCAATTTCAACGGGGCGATTTACGTCGGCCGGGGCGTCGGATTCGGTCAGCAGAGCTTTTCAGTCGATTAAGGACTCGAACGTCGGCGCGGTCTTGTAGTCTTCCGGCACTCTCTTTTGCGTGAATCAAATCATCGAGTCCGATGTATTGGGTTGGAACCGATCCAAAATGTGCCTTGACTCGATTTTTCCACGCGTCTTCGAACTTCGAAAAACCCAAAATCTCCGCGAGTAGATCGATCCTGACCGGCGCAACACCGAGCTGAATGATCCAGTCCGGGGCCGTTAGATCATCGACAGTGTATCCCAGATCGGCGCCACCGAAAAAGTCCTTCAATGCTGTCAAAACTTTTCTTGCATTCGCCGCTGTTGGCTCTATCAGGATATCAAGATCCTTGGTGGCGCGAGGGCGAGCGTGAAACGCGACCGGCGTTGGGCGCCGCCCACGAGATACCGTACTCCATGGGCATTTAACGCGGCGATGAACTCTTCGTAGTCGTGGGACGCCATTGATCCCTTTTGTCTTTAGGCAATCAGCGAGCGACGCAGCAACAGCCTCAACGCGTTCCTCCGGCGTCAGCCGTTCGTACCAAAAACGGAGGTCCTCCGCATCGGCGTCTCGCCAGCGTATTCTAGAAGCTGTCCAAATCCTACCGGATCTGTCCGTGATTAATCTCGTCTCAGACACGGAACCTATCATACATCAGGAATCGAGTTGCAGCCAATTCTCACGTTTTTTTTAATCGAGCTGTCGTTCGTAGGATTCTCGGCGTCGTAAATTGATCCATGACAGCCGCTGACAACCCCGTCCTTTGGCCTCCGGCTCGACAGTCGGATAATCCATGGCCCTCCGCCCTGTCCGTGTGGCCGCGAATTCCATCGACGAGTGAAATTCGGTGGCTCGAGTGCTGGTATCCGAGCCGAACTCCCCGCTCTGCTAGGATTTAAACTCGAAACGCTTCAAATAATCCCCTTCTCCTTAAACTCCGCTAACTGCCGGTCGCTGTAGCCGAGCGGCTGCAAATACTCCGCGTTGTGCTCGCCCAGTTCCGGCGGCGGCAGCGGGTGTGGATTCTTGGTATCGCTATACTCATTGGGAAAAGCCACCGTGCGGATCGTCGGCTTGTCCCTCCGCTCGATTGAGATCTCCAAACCCATGTGCTTGATCTGCGGGTCCTGGAACACTTCCTGCAGATTGTAAACCGGCGTGTGCGGCACATCGTTGGCTTCGAGCTGCTCCATCCAGTAGGCGCGCGGTTTCTCTCTGAAGAACTCGGCGAAAACTCTGCTCAGCTCGTCATAATTTTTGCGCCGGTTGGACCGCGTATTGAAACGCGGATCGTCGATTATTTCTGGATGCCCCGCAGCGTTGCACAACCCTTCCCAGAATTTCTGCGGCGAGGAGAGGTGAATCGCGAACGGCAAACCGTCGGA
>CAMLCX010000588.1 GCA_946478635.1 uncultured Pseudomonadota bacterium | reverse complement strand
AAGTTGCCGCCGTGGTCAAAGCGGCGCAGAGCGCCAATGTGCCGATCGTGCCGCGCGGCTCCGGCACGGGACTTGCCGGCGGCGCGGTCCCCGCCGAAGGCGGCGTCATTCTGTCGCTGACCCGGCTCAACCGAATCTTAAAAATCGATCTCGAAAATCACATCGCTGTTGTGGAGCCGGGCGTGATCAACCTTGATGTCACCAAGGCCATCGCCAAAGACGGCTTCTTTTATGCGCCCGACCCAAGCAGCCAGGCGGCCTGTTCCATCGGCGGCAACGTCGCGAATAATTCCGGAGGACCGCACACGCTCGCGTATGGCGTGACGACAAATCACGTGCTCGGCGTCGAAGTGGTCCTCGATGACGGCTCGATCGTTTGGCTGGGCGGCGAGGTTCCGGATACGCCCGGCTACGATCTCTGCGGCGTTTTTGTCGGCTCCGAGGGAACCCTGGGGATCGTCACCAAGATCGCCGTGCGACTCATGCGCGCTCGTGAAACGGTGCGCACCCTTCTGGCGATCTTCGATCGGATGGACGACGCCACCCAAACCGTGGTCGACATCACCGCCGCGGGAATCATCCCGGCGGCGTTGGAAATAATGGATCGCACAACGATTGAGGCGGTCGAGCGCGGCGCGCCGGTGGGATTTCCGCGCGACGCCGAAGCCGTGCTGATTGTCGAAATCGAGGGTTTATCTGAGCATTCCGAGCGCGCCATAGGACTCGCGCGGGGAATTTGCCGGCGCGACGGCGCGCGCGAAGTCAAGCTTGCCGCCGATGAAGCCGAGCGCCAACGGCTCTGGAAAGGCCGCAAAGGCGCCTTCGGCGCCATGGGCGCACTTGCGCCCAACTACTACGTCCAGGACGGCGTGGTGCCGCGCAGCAAGTTGCCGGAGATGATGCGGCGCATCGCCGAGATCAGCCGGCGATTCAATCTGCGTATCGCCAACGTGTTTCACGCCGGCGACGGTAACCTGCATCCCAATATTCTCTTCGACATGCGCAGCCCCGGCGAGCTTGAGCGCGTGATCGAGGCCGGCGCGGCCACCTTGCGCGCTTGCATTGAGCTGGGCGGCAGCATCACCGGCGAGCATGGCATCGGCTTGGAGAAAAAGGCGTACATCGGATTGCTATTCAGCGAAATGGACTTGGAAGCCATGACGCGGGTTCGCCGCGCGTTTGACCCAGACAATCGATTTAATCCGGCGAAGCTCTTTCCAACTCCCGCGAGCTGCGGCGAGATACGCTTGCAACCGGGACACATTCCTGCGGGGTTATGGATCTAAAGGCAGTCTCGGGTTATGAGTCTCGCGTCTTGTGTTTAAACTCCAGACGCGAGACACGGGACTTTAGACAGATTTAAGGTCAAAGCCGGGTGCAAGCAGACAAAACCCAAGAACACGCAACTCCACAGGGGATCGCGGCGCTGGATCTCCCCGAGCTCTATCAGTGCGTTCATTGCGGCCTCTGTTTGAATCAATGCCCGACCTATCGCGCATTGCAGTTGGAGCCGGAGTCGCCGCGCGGGCGCATTCATCTCGTCAAAGCCGCCGCCGAAGGACGGATCGAGCTGAACGAGCGCTTCGCGGAGCACCTGTATCTCTGCCTTTTGTGCCGCGCCTGTGAGAGCGCGTGTCCGTCCGGCGTGCAGTACGGTCATATTGCCGAGGCGGCGCGCGAGCAGCTTGGGCCTCCGGGCTCAGAGCTCGGCCGCGCGGTTTTGAATTTTGTCTTCACGCAGTTACTACCGTACCGGCGCCGACTGCGCTTTGCTTTCGCGCTGATGCGCCTCTATCAACGCAGCGGACTGCAACGCATTGCGCGTTTGTTTCTGCCCGAGAAATTGGCGGAGATGGAGCAACTGCTGCCGGCGATTCCGTCGCATTTTTTCAAACCCCACGCAGGAATTGCGCCGGCTATCGGCGCGCGGCGCGCGAGGGTAGCGATGCTCGACGGCTGCGTCATGCCGCTCTTGTTCGGCGCCGTCAATGACGCCACCGTGCGTGTGCTTCAGCGCAACGGCTGCGACGTGATTTTCCCGAGTCAACAAAGCTGCTGCGGTGCGCTCAACGTCCACAACGGCGAGACCACGGCAGCCAAGCAAATGGCGCGGCGCAACATTGACGCGTTCCTCGATGCCGATGTGGAAGCGGTCATCGTCAACGCCGCCGGTTGCGGCGCGACGATGAAAGAATACGGCCATTTGCTGCGCGACGATCCCGACTATCGGGATAAAGCGGAGCGATTCAGCGCCCGGGTCAAAGATGCCGGCGAATTTCTTGCCGATCTCGGGTTAGTCGGCGAACTCCACCCCATAGAAATGACCGTGACCTACCAGGATCCTTGCCACCTCGTCCACGGCCAGCGCGTCCGCAACCAGCCGCGAAAATTGCTGCAAGCGATTCCGGGCCTGAAGCTCGTTGAGATGGAAGGCGCCGACCGCTGCTGCGGCAGCGCAGGCATTTACAACCTGACTCATTCCGGCATGTCGCAACATCTGCTCAAAGAGAAAATGCAATCGATTGCGGCAACTGGTAGCGATGCGATTGTCGCGCCCAATCCCGGGTGCATGCTGCAACTCCGTTCTGGCGCATCGCGATTCGGCCCTGATCTGAAAGTTTATCATCTGATGGATCTCCTCGACCGCGCCTATCGCCAAGCGGACTAGCACATGCCCACGGCCGTCGATCAATTGGTGCAACGCCTGCAGTCATCGCTTGGGCCCGGCGCCGTGACGGTCGAGGCCGAAGCGCTCGCTTCGCATCGCATTGACGGCATAATGCCGAGGTTGGTGATCACCCCGGAATCGAACGAAGAGATCGTTGTTGCATTGCGTCATTGCTCGGAAGCGCGAGCGACGGTGGTTCCATGGGGCGGCGGGACGGCAATGGCCATCGGCAATCCGCCGCGCCAAGTCGACGCCGTCATCAAGCTCGATCGGCTTAACCGGGTGATCGAGCATGACGCCGCCAACCTAACGGTTAGCGCGCAGTGCGGCATAACCCTGGACATTCTCCAGTCCGCGCTCCACGCGGAGAAACAATTCGTGCCGATCGACGCGCCATTTCCGGCACGTTCCACGCTTGGCGGCATTGTGGCCGCCAATTTGAATGGACCGCGACGAAGTTCCTGCGGCAGCGTGCGCGACCTGGTCATCGGCATGAAAATCATTCTCGCCGGGGGCGAGGCCATCAAGGTCGGAGGCAAGGTCGTTAAAAATGTCGCGGGCTACGATATGTGCAAACTGTTCGTCGGCTCGCTTGGAACTCTAGGAATCATCGCCGAAGTAACGATCCGAGTTGCGCCGTTCGCTGAAAGCGCGGCGACGTTCATCGCCCGCGGTG
>CAMLCX010000587.1 GCA_946478635.1 uncultured Pseudomonadota bacterium | reverse complement strand
AGCTCATCCTGCAGCACCATGCGAGTTTGTGCATCGAGCGGGCCGAACGGCTCGTCCATCAAGATCACCGGCGGCTCGTAGGCGAGGGCGCGGATGATCGAAGCGCGTTTGCCCATGCCGCCGGACAACTGGGCCGGGTAGTATTTTTCAAAGCCGCTAAGGCCGGCGAGCTTGATGAAATAATTGACTTGCTGATCACGATCGGCGCGGGAGTAGCGCTTGGGATTGAGGCCAAAACCGACGTTTTCTTCCACGGTGAGCCACGGGAAAAGTTTGCTTTCCTGTGGCACATAACCGACGCGAGTGTTAAGGCCGCGGACTTCCTCGCCCTGGAAGAGAATGCGACCGGCAGAAACCGGGGAAAATCCGGCGATCAACTTCAGCAGCGTGGATTTGCCGCAGCCGCTCGGTCCGACGACGGTGACAAACTCGCCGGGGCGGATATCCAGATCGATGTTTAAAAGCGCGCTGAGGTTTTCCTGGCTCGGCGTCTGAAAAACCTTGGAAACATTCTCGACTCGAATGACACGATCGACTTGGCTCTGAGCCGATTGTGCGGGAGGCTGGGTGAGATCCGACATGGAAGTATAGCTCGGTTAGTTGCGGTATTTATTCATGGGCGCTGTGTTGTGTCAATCGGCGTACGACTTTTGGCCGACTGCGATGCTTGACTCCTTGACTTGGCCGGTTGATCAACGCTAGGCTGATCCACGTTTTTGTTTGTGCGAATGCGTTGATGCCGCACAAGGCATGATGCTGAAAAATCTGTAGGAAACGAGCAAAAGCGCCAATGGGTTTACAAACTAAATCAGCAAGAACTTCGGGCCGCCCGTTTCTGCAGATTCCCGGTCCGACCTTGGTTCCCGAAAGAATCATTCGGGCCATGTCGCGGCCCCTCATCGATCATCGGGGACCGGAGTTTGCCGCGCTCTTAAAGGAAGTGATCGAGGGCCTAAAGAGCGTCTTCCAGACATCCGCAGGACGCATTGCCGTGTTTCCGGGCTCGGGCACCGCGGCATGGGAAGCCTGTATCGTCAACACGCTATCGCCGGGTGACCGGGTGTTGGGCTGCGTGAACGGCCACTTCAGCGCGCTTTTTTGCCGCACCGCCGAATCCTTCGGCGTTCAAGTAGAGCTATTGGAAGTTCCCTACGGCGATGCGATTCCCGCCGCGCGGATCGAAGAGCGGCTCGGGAAGGACAAACAACGCGACATCAAAGCCGTGCTCATCGTCCATAATGAGACCTCGACGGGTGTGACCAGCGACATTGCCGCGATTCGTCGGGCGCTCGACCATGTCGGACACCCGGCGCTCTTCCTGGTCGACTCGGTAAGTTCGGTGGCCTCGATCGACTTTCGTTTCGACGATTGGCGAGTGGATGTCGCACTCGCCGGAGCACAGAAGGGTCTGATGTTGCCGCCGGGTCTGGCGATCCTGGCCATCAGCGAGCGCGCCCTGGAAGCGAGCCGATCGGCGCGCTGTCCGCGATCGTTCTGGAACTGGGCACCGATCCTGGAGCGCAATCGTCTTGGCGAGTTTCCCTCCACCCCAGCCACCGTGCATTTTTTCGGCCTTAGGGAAAGTCTCGCGATGCTCGGCGAAGAAGGCCTGCCGAACGTGTTTCATCGCCACGCTCGTCTCGCGGAGAGTTGTCGGCGCGCGGTGCAGGCGATGGGTTTGCAGCTCCTCGCCCGCAACCCGGAAGAATATTCCAACACGCTGACCGCCGTCTGCATGCCTGAAGGGCTCGATTCCGATGCGTTTGTCGCTCACGCGCACAAGAGTCTGAATTTTTCCCTGGGCATCGGACTGGGTAAGGTGAAAGGCAAAATTTTTCGTATCGGCCACCTGGGCAGCCTGAACGAGCTCGAGCTTCTCGGCGCGCTCGCCGGCGTCGAGATGGCACTGAAGAGTTTTGGCGTTAAAGTTCCCATCGGCGCCGGCCTGGCTGCGGCGGAAAATTATTTGCTCGAAACCGCGACCGACCGTTGAGCTGGAAAAAATGAAAATCGATCCCGACAAGTGCGTGGCCTGCGGCAACTGCGTGCCGATTTGCCCCATGGGCGCGATTTCCATCGAGCCGGCCATCGGACGGGCAACCATCAATGCCGACCAGTGCGTGGAATGTTTCACCTGTTATCGCGGCATGTCCAAGGAACATTTAAATCCGCGCATGGTCCGCGCCGTGCGCCGGGTCGCCAAGCTCTTCCGTTTCAGGTTCGATCCCGAGCCGGATATCTGCCCCACCGATGCGATCGTTCCGGAGGAACTTACCTGGCCGAGAATCGTGCGCCGAGCTTTTTCCGACCCGCAGGTGCCGCACGAGTCCACGGGCATCCACGGCCGAGGGACAGCGGAGGTAAAAACCAACGACGTGACCCAGCGCGTGAAAGAAGGCGAGGCGGGATTCGTCGTCGAATTTGGCCGTCCCGGGGTCGGCGCCCGGTTCAGGGACATCCAGCACATCACCACCGCGTTGGCCCGACTCGGCGTCGAGTTTGAGGCGAATAACCCGGTTGCATCTCTGATGACCGATCGTTCCCGCGGCCTGATCCGCGAGGATATTCTCAACGAGAAAATTCTTTCGGCGATCGTAGAAATTAAAGCTCCAACCGAGCGGGTACCCGCAGTGCTCCAATGCATCAAAGATCTTGCCGGCGAGGTCGATACGGTGATCAGCGTCGGTGTCTCCGCCCGCTGCGACTCGGCGGGAAACGATTTGCTCGGCAAGATCTTGGAGCAGGAGGGATATCCGGCCTATCGAGGAAAAACCAATTTGGGGCTGGGACGGGCCACCGCGCGATGAAAGACCCAACCCGGATTGTTCACGCGACGAGGAAACTCAATGGCACTGTGTCGATCGAGGCGTGACCCTGGAGGAGCGAAGGCATCGGCGCAGATGTTTCATCGTATCGATCATCGCTCGGCAGAAGGTTTGACCTTTTCACCACTCGTGGCGAAAGCAGTTCGTCCATTGGCCGCTTCAAGGCACGACTGCTTTGCCTTTGCTCTGGAAGGGTTATGCCGTGATCGCCTGTTTGCTGCGAATAATCCAGGCTAAATATCGGAGTTTTGAGCCTAGCCCGAAATCAGAAACCCGAGACACGAGACTCGAAACTCGGAACGGCTTGACATGACCAACACTCTGCACCGCTACAGCGAACATTACGCTTTTGCCGCTCCGCCGCATCCGGAGCCGATCCGTGACGACTACATTGTCTTTGCAATGGCGAGCCGGGGGATCAACGACGACAATCTCGTCGAGAAGTACCGGACCTTTTTGCGCCTGGCTCTCAAGCATCAGCCGGTCAACATCGGCGACGCCACCAAGGGCGGCAGCATCCGGCCGCG
>CAMLCX010000586.1 GCA_946478635.1 uncultured Pseudomonadota bacterium | reverse complement strand
CTGCGCGCAAGCGCCGCAGCGCGAAGTCTTGCGGGCTGAACTGATAAACTCCGGCTTCTAGCCCTTCGAGATCGCCGCAGACGAGATACAAATCGATGTGATAGAGCGCGCCGGTGCACGCGGCGGCGCGAAAAAGGATCTCCCCGCCGGAGTAACTCCTTCGTCGGGTGATGCCGGCGGATAGAAACAAAATTTCCGCAAGGCTTTGAGCGGTACAGTTGCCAGGGTTTTCCGCGTCCACCACGTGCGCAGAGATCGCTTCCAGCGCAGGCATACCCGACGACGAAAGATGTTCCGGCAGCGGAATGGGCGGTAAGTCCGTATAGATCTTGAACGGCATCGGCTGGTTCTCCCAGTCGAGATAGTGTCGGTTGGCGCGGATGCTTTGGTAGGAATGCTTGGTGCCATTATGGTAGTTCCATGCAGCTTCGATCACTTGATTCTTCATGTTAATCTCCGCCTTCTATGTGTCCAAGCGCGCATACCCGTAACCAAAAATCCCAAAATATATTCCACCACAGAGTGGTTCATGAGCCGACGCACGCCCACAGAGCATGAAAATGGAGGAACTTCCCTCCGAACGTTTACCCCGCGGCTCGTCATTCCCGCGCACGCGGGAATCCAGGTTTGTCTTCCGCCCCAATTAGCCTGAATACCCGCTGGAGTTTATCCTGAGCGCGGCCGAAGGGCGGGTATGACGGAGCTGCGGTTACTTCTCGTATTTTCTTCGTTCTATAGCTCATCCACGCACACGTATTTTCGAAGGAGCACCGACATCACAAATTCGAAAAACTTTCGACACAACCTCTTTCCTCGGCGTACTCCGTGCCTCCGCGGTGAGATCATTCTGGGCGCCCATACAACCCCGGCTGCCGTTTCAAAAATTACCGCCGTCACGCTATAATTCTATACCAGTTATCTCGCACGATTGCCGAATTCGATGAAAAAACTTCTGGTGTTGCAGCATGTCGCGCATGAGCTTCTCGGAACGTTGAATCCGCTGCTCAAGGGCGCGAGCTTTCGCATACGCTATGTCAATTTCGCGCGCCATCCCGATGCCCAGCCGTGCCTCGACGGTTACGACGGCTTGGTGATCCTGGGCGGGCCGATGAGTGTCAACGATGCCGGCCGCCTGCCGCACTTGACCACTGAGCTTAAATTGATCGAGGACGCCATGAGGCGCGACATGCCGGTGCTCGGCATCTGCCTCGGCGCGCAATTGATCGCAAAAACGCTCGGCGCGCCGATATACCGCAATCCGGAAAAGGAAATCGGCTGGTACGACGTGTCTCCGACCGATGAGGCCGGCAGCGATCCTTTGCTGGGTGGGCTGCAAAAGGCCGAGAAGATTTTTCAATGGCACGGTGAAACCTTCGATATTCCGAAAAGCACGCGCCATCTCGCTTTCTCCTCAATTTGCGCCAATCAGGCGTTTCGCTACGGCGCCAAAGTGTACGGCTTTCAGTTTCATCTGGAAGTCGACGAGCCGATGATCCATCGCTGGCTCAAAGTGGAAGATAACCGGGTCGAAGTTTCAAACTTGCACGGCGCGAATCATATCGAGTTCATTTACCGGGAAACACCGCGGCATATCCCCCGGCTCCGCGAGATGAGCGACCGCGTCTTCGGCGCGTTCATCGATTTGTTCGGCATCGAAAAGAAATATCGTCGCTTGCCCTCGCGCTGAGCCGGCGTCGGCGCGCTTGAAAATTTACCCTCCGTCGGTTACCCTCTGCCGACCTCTGCCGGGTGCGACGTTTATGGAATGGTGGATTTGGATGTTGCTGGGCTTACTGATGTTCGTGACGGAACTCGTCACGCCCGGCGGTTTTTACTTCATGTTCTTCGGCATCGGCGCTATTATCGTCGGGACCCTTGCCGGCTTGAACACCGCAGGCCCTCTGTGGCTTCAATTTATCCTTTTTTCGATCCTCTCGGTTATCAGCTTGGGATTGTTTCGCGGCAAGCTGCTCCAGCTCACCCGCGGAAAGCCCACAGTTGATGTCGACAGCATGGTCGGCGAAACCGCTTTCGCCAGCGATGATATCGGCGTCAACGGCTTCGGCAAGGTCGAATTGCGCGGCACTTCCTGGAGCGCGCATAACATCGGCGGCAAACCGCTCAAGCGCGGCGAGCGATCGCGAGTCGAACGGGTCGAAGGACTCACGCTAATGGTCTGTTCGGAAGGCAACTGAAACGGAGACACGTATGGGTGGATTCATCGTCGTTCTCGCGCTGGCGTTTTTAGTTATCATTATCGTTGCCAAGACCGCTGTTGTGGTACCGCAGCAAAGCGCCTTCGTCGTCGAGCGCTTGGGTAAGTATAGCGGCACGCTGAGCGCGGGATTTCATATACTCGTCCCCTTCTTCGATGTGGTGCGCTACAAACATTCGCTCAAGGAGCAGGCCATCGATATCCCGCCGCAGGTTTGCATCACCCGGGACAACGTTCAGGTGGCGGTGGACGGCGTGCTCTACATGAAAGTACTGAACCCCGAGCGCGCATCCTACGGCATCGGCGACTACACCTTCGGTATCACGCAACTGGCGCAAACCACCCTGCGCAGTGAACTTGGCAAGATCGAGCTCGACCGCACCTTCGAGGAACGCACCAACATCAACACTCAAGTCGTCAGTGAACTGGACAAAGCCTCCGAGCCCTGGGGCATCAAAGTCATGCGCTACGAGATCAAGAACATCACCCCGCCGCAGGACATCCTCGCCGCCATGGAAAAACAGATGCGCGCCGAGCGCGAGAAGCGCGCTTTGATTTTGACCTCCGAAGGCCAGCGCGACGCCGCCATCAACAGCGCGGAAGGCGAAAAACAGCAGGCGATCAAAGCTTCGGAAGGAAAGAAGCAGCAGCAAATCAACGAAGCCGAAGGCGAAGCCGCGGCGATTCTTGCGATCGCCGAAGCGACCGCCAACGGCATAAGCAAAGTCGCCGAAGCGATCCAGCAGCCAGGCGGCTTCGAAGCGGTGCAGCTGCGCGTCGCGGAAAATTATCTGACCGAGTTCGGCAAGCTCGCCCAGACCGGCAACACGTTAATCCTCCCTGCAACGCTAAGCGATGTCGGCTCGATGATCTCGCTCGCCATGAACGTGATCAAACAGCAAGGCAACAGCGCCAACGCGAGTAAACCCTAGCTGACACCGGCCGGAGAGCCGCCGTCCCGGACCACAGCGTCGCAACCAAAACGGGAACAAAGGACTCACCACGAAGGTCACGAAGAGCACGAAGTTCGGAGTTCTTATCATCCAATTCCTTCGTGCCCTTCGTGCCTTCGTGGTGAATCCTTCTTTTTTGGTTGCGGCTTCGCCGTACTGGGACCTTCGTGGTGAGATCAAATTCTCTTGA
>CAMLCX010000585.1 GCA_946478635.1 uncultured Pseudomonadota bacterium | reverse complement strand
TTTTAGACGCTAACCAACCGTACCGTCCACTAGCGTTTGAAGTAGATCCGCGCCCGGCGGCAATCTCTTGCATAGGATCGGCTACAAGTTGTAGATACCGGTCACTGTGCTTCGAACCGATCAGCTCACCCCCAGCGGCATTTTTTGCGGCAACTGGAGAGTTCTCCAGGGCGGACTCTCCAGAAGCTGGTCGATATCGTTCCCGACGACTATCCGAGCAGCAATTTGATGCGAAGCATCGTGGTCGTTGGTGAAGGAAATGAAACAGCCCCCTATGTCAGGATAGATGCGCACTTTGACCCGGACCAGCTCTTCTGTGAACATGCCGAAGCTGTACCGGAGGTAGCTCTCCAGAGAAAAAAGTTTCACGGTCGAGGATCGCGGTCGATCATCGACGTCTCTATCTTGTCGCCCCCGAGGATCTGATTCTCTCCAAGCTCGAATGGGCGAAAGATTCGAGAAGACCGTGGGAAGCGCGCGAGCGCTTAGAAGCCTCGCGGCCAAAAAATGAGGTTACGAAATTGAGCATGCTATGAGCGAATACCAATACTACGAATTTCAGGCGTTGGATCGTCCGTTGACGCGGGAGCAGATGGCGGAGTTGCGGGCTGTCTCGTCGCGCGCGAAGATCACGGCGTACAGCTTCGTCAACGAGTACAACTGGGGCAGCTTCAAGGGGAGTCCTGACCAGTGGATAGAGCGGTATTTCGACGCGTTTCTCTATTTCGCCAACTGGGGTTCACGGCGTTTTATGCTGCGGTTGCCGACGAAACTGCTCGATACGAAAACCGCGCAGGCGTATTGCGCCGGGGAAAGTTTATCCTGCTGGCAGAACAATGGTCACACCATCTTGTCCTTCGATGCTGAGATCGAGGGTTACGATTTGGCGGAAAACGAGGGGTCTTGGCTCGCCTCGCTTGTACCCATCCGCGCCGATTTGATGCGCGGCGACTATCGCGCGCTCTACTTGGGTTGGCTGCTGGCGGTTCAATGCAGGGAACTGGATGAGGACGATCTCGAACTGCCGGTGCCGCCGGGGCTTGGTCATCTGAGCGGTGCTCTGGAATGCCTCGCTGATTTTTTGGGAATGGATTTCGACCTCATTGCGGCAGCGGCGGAGTTGAGTGTGGATGAACCATTGCCGGTGCCTTCCAGCAATCGGATTGACGAATGGGTTCGTGGTCTTCCGACCGCGGAGAAGGACGCGATTGTTAGACGGTTGGTTGGCGGCGACGATCTTCACCTTGGGGTGGAGATCCGCCGCCGTGCTGTCCTGGAGATCGGTGGAAAGGGACAAGCGGACAAAAGGCCGCCGCGGATGGTGGGCGAGCTTCTTAGGCGCGCGGAGACGATCGGCGCCGAACGCAAAAAGAAAGAAGCCGAAAAGCGCGCGCGAGAAAAGGCCGAACGCGAGCGGAAGGAGGCTGAAGCACGGAGAAAGTGGCTTAAATCGCTTGCCGGTAAGGAGAACGATCTCTGGTCAAATATCGAGAAATTAATCGCGACCAAGCAGCCAAGACGCTACGACGAAGCGGTATCCACGCTTCAGGATTTGCGTGATCTGGCGCAGCTAAAAGGCCGGATCGCCGAGTTCAAATCTCGCATAAACGCCCTGCAGCGGGCGCACTCGGCCAAAGGCACGCTGATCGAAAGATTCCGCAAGGCGGGGCTGCTGGAACACAAAGGTGGAGAAGTCGGTTAAAGAAAGGACAACGACCGCCGAAACTTTCTCGCATTTAACGTGGCCGTCATTCTGATGTTTTGAGAATTCTAAAACGTGCAAGTTCGCCCGTGCCTGCGGGGCGAAGCGAATCGTAGTTTCAAACCACAGGGCAGGTAGTCTGCCTGAGCCAGGAACGGAGTCTTCCAAGCCGATAGAAAATAAGGATAGCAATGACCGAAGAGTTGGAGGTTTTGCTGGATGTCGCACGTCGCCTTGACGGCGCCCGGATTCCCTATATGGCTACCGGATCCATCGCGACAAACTTTTACGCCGTGCCGCGTATGACCCGCGATATCGATATCGTCGTGGAGCTGGGGCAAAAAGACCTCGGCCGGGTTATACCGCTCCTTGAAGCTGACTTTTATTTAGACCCACAGACCGAGGAGTACTGGTGCGCCGGCTGGATGCACAACCTTGAGTACACGTTATGGGATGTGGTTAGCGGCAAGCGAGCAGATATTTGCAAACCGGAGGAGATGAGCCGCTCAAGTATCTCTCGGGAAAATGCGGCGGATGGATCGTTTGGAGTGAGCAGGCGAAAGGCGAAAAGTTCGTCCCGATGCGGGACTGGCTGAGGCTGTATGACAGAAAACATCCGACTGAAAAACGGAAGGATCTCCGCTGCCACCCGAGCCACCATCACGTCCACGGAGCCGCTCGCGATACGATAACGAGCAGGTTTCCTGAAGGCACGCGGGGCGCAGCGGTTGTAAGGCTCGAACAACCCGAACATGCTCGGTGGTTTCCAAAATCGAATAAAAGGCGGGGCAAAACATCATGACAGAGGCAAAGCAAACGAAAATTGTTCAACTGAAGATTACTTTGAAATATGTCCGGCCGCCAATCTGGCGACGCATTCAAATCCGCCCTGATATCTCGCTCGCCGCTCTGCACCGGGTTCTACAGATTACCATGGGCTGGTATGACTCCCACCTGCATCAATTCAGAGCGCGAAAGACTTATTACGGCGTGCCGGATAGAGACGAGTTCAACGAGCTGAATCTAAAAGACGAAAGCAAAACGCAACTCGGCCGGGTCCTGACTAAGCCGAAGCAAAAGTTGATTTACGAATATGATTTCGGCGACGGCTGGGAACACGAAATCTTGTTGGAGAAAGTTTTAACGCCCGAGTCCGGTGTCCGGTATCCGCGCTGTATCGGCGGCGCCCGCGCCTGCCCGCCTGAGGATTGCGGCGGCGTGGGCGGATACGCAAACTTTTTAGCGGCCATCCGCGACCCCAACCACGAAGAGCACGACGAGTATCTGGATTGGATCGGCGGTGAATTCGACCCGGGAGAGTTCGAGTTGGATGAATTCGATACCGCGCTGAGGTATCTCAAGTGAGAGCTTCACCTTTGGCCAAAATGGCTCAATATTTCATCGATGTTGAGACATTGAGAAATCGTGCTCAGGCTAGCCGTTGCCCGGTAGCCGCTCCAGGTCCGTTCTCGGGGATGCTCCATCGGACAATTCAAGAGAATCTTGGTTCAAAAAGATAGCCGTTGGCGTGTGGCATTTACGCGCCGTCGTGGGCGGCCCAGAACTCGGCGATGTCTATGCAGCGGCAGAACCACACACCTGGATGGCTTGTCACGAATTCCAAAAATCGTTCAAATACTTTCGCCAGTCCGGGCCGGCCGCCGGTGAAGTT
>CAMLCX010000584.1 GCA_946478635.1 uncultured Pseudomonadota bacterium | reverse complement strand
GCCTTCGTGGTGAGATAGAATATTTCGTCAGCCGGACACTATAGGAACCGATAGGAGAGACACACGATGGCGGAATTCATCATCGACGCAGACGGCCACATCATGGAAGACCATAAAGATATTTTTGCCCACATCAAAGGAAATTTCTCCGAGATGAACTGGCACTCCACTTGGCCGATGTTCGACGCCGACGGCTGGCAGCGCGGCCTGGCGCGCAAAGGCAAGCGCGAAGATCCGGACGCCGAAGCGTGGGTGCGTTTCCAGAACGAACACGGCATCGATTGCGCGGTACTTTATCCCACTTCCGCGCTGGCGTTAGGAATGATTCAACTGCCGGCCTGGGCGTCGGCGATCGCGCAAGGCTACAACGACTGGCTCTACGATCGTTTCACCAGTCAAAGCCCCAGGCTCAAGGGCGTGGCGCTGCTCGCGCCGCAGGATCCCAAAGCCGCGGCAGCGGAGTTGCGCCGTTGCGTCAAGGACCTGGGCTTCAAGGCCGGACTCTTGCCGTCGGTAACCAACAATCGGACTCCGCTGTACGGCTCGCCGGTTTTTCACGAAATTTATGATGAGGCACAGCGACTCGATGTACCGCTCACGATTCACGGCGGCGTCAGCCAAAACCTGGGACTCGACCGGGTCGCGAGTTTTTTGGAAGCGCACATGCTCGAGCATCCGGTGGGACTATTCATCCAGATTACCAACATGATGTTCCAGGGCGTGTTCCAGGAGTTTCCCAAGCTGCGCATGGCGTACCTCGAAGCCGGCGCCGGCTGGGTGCCGTTTATGATGGATAGAATGGAAGAAGACTACGAGAAATTCGCCGCGCGCCTGGCGCCGCAACTAAAAAGCCCGCCGAGCCATTTTTTTAAAAGCGGCAACATCTTCGTAACGATGGAAGTCGAGGAGCGCACAGCGCCTTACATTGCCGATCTAGTCCGCGATGACGTCATCATGTGGGCCTCCGACTTCCCGCACGAGCGCGAGCGCGATCAGTTCGGCGGCGACCTGCCGCACCTAAAAGCGCGCAAGGACCTAAGCGATGATTTCAAACGGAAAATGCTCTACGACAACCCGGTGAGGTTCTACCACTTCAGCGAAGGCGACATCGCGGCGGTGAGGAAGGAG
The DNA here is from genome assembly GCA_946478635.1 of uncultured Pseudomonadota bacterium. The sequence goes on along the minus strand of CAMLCX010000584.1, from coordinate 2,257 downwards.
AAGGGCACCTGACTTCGCTATTTGATCCGGTGGTCTCCGACTACTTGATCCTAAGTTTCATGTGATTCGGCTAACTATTAGTTAGTTCACCAATTCTTCATACGGCCTTAGTCGAATCAATCCGTTCTTCGCCGGATCGCGCACGACCCCGACGGGATCGCCGCCGTTCCTTACTGACTCGATGGAATCCTTATACAAACGCCGCAACAGAATGACCCCGCGGTCGGTGTAGGCCAGGTGCTCATTGCTGCGATCGTAGATGGGGCCCTGGCTCTCCTGCGCCACGCGGTCCTGGTCGCCACGGCCAAACCAGCCGATGGACTCGTCCCAGCGGTAAACGCCGCGCTTGCTTTCAATCAGACCGGCCGCAGATTCGTCTTTCATGATTTTCGCCACCGGCTTGCCGTCCACCATCGCGCCGAACTCTACGGTGAAATGCATCGTATGGCTATCATCGATCGGCACGCGCCAGCGCATCACTTCACCGGAGCTGCTGGCCTGGTGTTCGCCGGGATGACCTTCTTCGACGTTGCCGGTTTTGTTCATGGTCGGCATGACAAAAAAGTTGACGTGGGCGTAGTGCTTCCCGTCCGCAACGCGCCGCGTATAGGTATTGATAACGCCGTACTCGAAGGCTTGAGGATGAATCTCGCCGTCATCCCAGGTCGGTGTCGCCGCGGTGCGATGCAGCCAGCGCAGATGATTCTGGTCGACGGAATTTTCTATCATTTGAAAAAAGTTGCAATTCACCGTGCGGGCGCGGCGGGCGCGCGCGCCATCCTCGCGCACGAGCACATCCCAGCGAGGCAGCAACGTGGCCGGTTCGGGACCGAGATACGCGAACAGCACACCGCCCAGCTCTTCAACCTTATAGGCGGGATGGCGCAGGCGCTGCCAGAACGTGCTGTCGGCGGGCTCCCCCGGCATCTCGAGAATTTTCCCTTCAATGTCGTAGAGCCAACCGTGATAGCAGCAGCGCAAGCCGCCGTCCTCCATGTGGCCGAACTCCAACGAGGTGCCGCGATGCGAGCAGCGCAACTGCAGCAGACCGTATCTGCCTTTGTCGTCCCGGAATAGCACGAGATCTTCTTCCAGTATTGTGCGCTTCAACGGGCGATTTTTCAGCTCGGCGGCAAAGCCAATCGGATGCCAATAGCGACGCAGCATCTCCCCTGCCGGCGTCCCCGGCCCAACGCGGGTAAAATAATCATTTTCTTCTTTGGACAACATCAACGGGCCTCAAAAATTTTGGATTTTCGATTTTGGATTTTAATCACCACGAAGCACACGAAGGGCGTAATGTAACCCCAGCGTTCCGTCATACCCGCGAAAGCGGGTATCCAGGCTAATTGGGGCGGAAAACAAACCTGGATTCCCGCGTGCGCGGGAATGACGAGTCGCGGGGAAAACGTGCGGAGGGAAGTCCCTCCATTTTCATTCTCTGTGGGCGAGCGTAAGGTCATGAATCACTTCGTGGTGAGATCGAATTATCCTCTAGAATTCACATCATGAATTAGCGCCGTCACGCCGGCTTAAACCTCCGCAACGGTTTGAACCGCTTGAACGTTTGGAACGATTTGAACCGCGCTGTAAGTCATGTCAGCGCTCCGATCTCCTGCATGCTCGCGTCAAACGCAATTTCTTGATTTTGTGCCGGGTCTCTGAGCGTCCAGATCGGATCATTCCCCTGGAGCGCGGCATCGATGGATTCTTTGATCATCTCTCGCAACAGGATGACGCCTTCGTCCGACGCGCCGAGATGTTCTTTGGTCCGGTCATAAATCAGGCCCTGGCTCTCCTGCGCCACGCGATCCTGATCGCTGGAAGCGACGCCCCACCAGCCGTCGTCGACGCGTTGGTACACTCCCGGCTGATCGTTTTCGAAACCCACAGTTCTAACGACCAGGGGCTTGTTCTTATCGCCCTCCCCGTAAGGATAAAATCGCAGCCAAAAGGTTTTGGTGTTGGTGTCGTCCACCGGGACGCGAAAGCGGATCGCCTGGTCCGGGATGCGCCCGATTCGTGCAGTGGTATGGCGCGTGTGGGAAGGAAAGATCCAATGGGACAATTTCGGCTTGCTCACGCCCGGAACATGCATCGAGATCTTCGCGCCGTACGCTGTCCTCTCCCAGCCGATGACGGGCCGCTTTAGCGCCATATGCGGATACTCGGGCGCATGCAGCGCAACGAGATGCGTCTGATCGACGGAATTCTCGGCGCGCTGCAGCCAGTTGCAATAATCGTGACCGGCGCCGAT
>CAMLCX010000583.1 GCA_946478635.1 uncultured Pseudomonadota bacterium | reverse complement strand
CTCGATAGCGCCGGTAATCAAACCGAGAGCCCCGCCCCTTGGGACTTCGAACAAGCATTGGAACCGATGGTGCCGCACGTATTCGTGCCGATATCAGGCAAAGCCGTCATGGTTCGCGCCTGGCGCTCTGTTGTCCGCGGCGTGTTTGGTCATGTTGTGCCGGTATATTTCCTCGACACCGGCGTTGACGAAAATAATCCCTGGGAACAGAGCTTGACCGACACGCTCTATAACGGCGACACGCTGCATCGTTTGTGTCAAGAGATTGTTCTAGGCATGGGTGGGGTCGCCATGTTGGAGGCGCTCGGTTACAAGCACATCAGCACCTACCACATGAACGAGGGCCATGCCGCGCTCCTGACTCTCGCGCTACTCGAACGCGAAATGACGCGCGGCAATCTGGAAACCGTGACGGAATCGGATCGCGAAGCGGTCAGCCAACGCAGCGTGTTCACCACGCACACGCCGGTGACGGCCGGGCATGACGAATTTTCCCTCGATTTGGTTCGGACGGTCTTGGGAAACGAGCGGGCGGCAGCTTTGGAAGCGATGCAGTGCGTGCAAAACGGCAAATTGAACATGACCTATCTCGCGCTGCGCTTATCCCGCTATATCAACGGCGTCGCTATGCGCCACGGCGAAATTTCGCGCGGCATGTTTCCGCATTACCCGATCGATTCAATTACCAACGGGGTTCACGCCTTCACTTGGACGGCGCCGCCGTTTCGCAGTCTTTACGATCACTATATTCCCGAGTGGCGCCGCGATAATTTTTATTTGCGCTACGCCATCAAGATGCCGTTAGCCGACGTGCACCGCGCCCATGTCCTGGCCAAGCGCGAGATGATCGCGCAAATCGCCCAGCGGACCCAAGTGCACCTCGCCGAAAACGTTCTCACGCTTTGTTTTGCGCGCCGGGCGGCCGCCTACAAGCGGGCGGATTTGTTATTTACCGACATCGAACGCCTGAAACAGGTGGCCGATCAGGTGGGTCCCTTCCAGATCATTTACAGCGGCAAGGCCCATCCGAAGGACGAAGGCGGCAAGACGATTATTCGGCGGATTTTCGAATTGTCGGAGAAGCTGCGCGACGTGCTCAAAATAGTCTACCTGGAAAACTACGACATGGATCTTGCCCGCACTTTGTGCGCCGGAGTGGATGTCTGGCTGAATACGCCGGAACGGCCGCTGGAAGCATCCGGCACCAGCGGCATGAAGGCGGCGCTGAACGGCGTGCCGAGTCTTAGCGTGCTCGATGGTTGGTGGATCGAGGGGCATGTCGAAGGTGTTACAGGGTGGGCGATCGGCAACCACGGTGATCGCGAAACTGATGCCGCGGTCGAAGCCAATGCCCTTTACGATAAGCTCGAGCACGCGATTCTGCCGCTGTATTACGGCAAGCCCGATGCCTTCACGGAAATCAGACGCTCGACGATCGCTTTAAACGGCTCGTTCTTCCACACCCAACGAATGGTTTTGCAATACGTGCGCAACGCCTACTTGGGCGTCGAACCTTGAGCGGCCTTAAGGGTCCTCCAACCTTCTATCCGGCGTTCATCGATCGTCGACGTGCTCTCGACATGGAACAAGATGGCCAAGGTGCTTGTCATGGTGCAATGCTTCGCGGCAATTTTGCCGGAGCCTTCTCTTCAGCGCTTGCTTGACCGTGCCGGAGTCCTACTCTAGATTAAAGCCGCCGTTTCGCGGATTTGAAATCATGTCGATTCACGTTGCGCTCCATCACGTTACGCACTATCGCTATGACCGCCAAGTAAACCTTGGTCCACAAGTTCTGCGTTTACGGCCGGCGCCGCACTGCCGCTCGCGAATTTTAAGCTACTCGCTGCGGATCGCTCCCGAGAAGCACTTCATCAATTGGCAGCAAGACCCCCAGGCAAACTATCAGGCGCGTTTGGTTTTCCTCGAATCGACCAATGAATTTCGCATCGAGGTCGACCTCGTCGCCGAAATGGCGGTCATCAATCCGTTCGATTTTTTTCTCGAGCCGCACGCTGAGTATTTCCCATTCGAGTACGAGTCCTGGCAAAGGGATGAGCTGGCACCGTATTTCAAGCGGCAGCCGCTGACACCGCTCTTCGAGTGTTATCTTCGCGGCATTTCGCGCGAGAAGAAGCGCAGCAATAATTTTCTCGTGGACCTCAACCGGCAGTTGTCGCGGGACATCAAATACTTGATCCGGCTCGAACCCGGCGTGCAGACGCCGGAAGAAACGCTGGTCAAGCGTTCGGGTTCTTGTCGCGATTCCGGCTGGCTGCTCGTCCAACTCCTGCGCCATCTGGGGCTGGCTGCGCGATTTGTCTCGGGCTATCTGATTCAGCTCACTGCAGATGTGAAGTCGCTCGACGGACCGTCCGGGCCGGAAAAAGATTTTACGGATCTGCATGCCTGGGCTGAAGTTTACTTGCCTGGGGCAGGTTGGATCGGTCTCGATCCGACGTCGGGCTTATTCGCAGGCGAAGGCCACTTGCCGCTTGCCTGCACGCCGGAACCGGGATCGGCATCCCCAGTCACCGGTGCCGTCGACAAGTGCGAGGTCAGTTTTTCGCATGAGATGTCGGTCGCGCGCATCTGGGAAGCACCCCGCGTCACCAAACCCTATACAGAGGAACAGTGGCAGGCCATCGACCAACTCGGTCACGCCGTCGACGCCGAACTGACGCGCAACGATGTCAGGCTGACGATGGGCGGCGAACCAACGTTCGTATCGATGGATGATCCAGAAGGCGAAGAATGGAATATGGCGGCCCTCGGTCCAAGCAAGCGCAGGCTAGCCGCGGACCTTTACCATCGTCTGCGCAAACGGTACGGCGCTCAAAGTCTCGTTCACTTCGGACAGGGCAAATGGTATCCGGGTGAGCAATTGCCGCGCTGGTCGCTTAACTGTTTCTGGCGCACCGACGGCGAACCGATCTGGCGTGACGAGGCGTTGATCGCCGATGAAACACACGCAGGTGATGCCACCGAGGCTACCGCGCGCGAGTTTCTCCGTGGTGTCGCCGAGCGGCTCGGTTTGGACCCGAGCTTTGTCTTCCCCGGCTATGAAGATCTTTACTATTACATGTGGCGCGAGCGGCACTTGCCCGCCAACGTCGATCCATTCGATTCGCGGCTCGAAGATCCGCTCGAACGCGAGCGTCTCATGCGCATTTTTACCCAAGGCTTAACGGAAGTCGCTGGCTATGCGCTGCCGGTGGTGCGCGATTTGCGCACGGGACATTGGCGCAGCGGACGTTGGTTTTTGCGCGCCGATCGTTGCTATCTGGTTCCCGGAGATTCGCCCATGGGTTTGCGGCTGCCCCTCGATTCGCAGCCTTGGGCCAGCCCCAGTGATTACCCATTTACCTTCCCGCCTGATCCAGCGCAGCA
>CAMLCX010000582.1 GCA_946478635.1 uncultured Pseudomonadota bacterium | reverse complement strand
CCTTGTCGCCGGAATCGACATTCTCAAGAATCGGCCCTTTGGTGACGACCTTATGTTTGATCGGTTCATGGCTCACCAGCTTCTGGCGGAAGGCGCGCACCAAGTCGAGACTGGAAAGGTTCATGTCCAGGCCCAAATTCAAAGCCATGCGTTTGAAGGAAGCGTTTTGGGCGAACAGAGTGCGGAAACCTTTTGGATAACCCGGGACGTTGTCGAACAGAACCGCCGGCACGGAACCGCTTTTGGTCTCGCGCGACAATAGTTCGGCCAGGGTGCCCATTTCGAGGTTCCAATCGGCGCCATCGATCTTTTTCAGTTCACCGACACTGTCGACAATCTCCAACCAATCACGCAAATCGGTGTACTTCGGGGTTTTCCCGGCTTTCATTTCGTCCTCGGCTAGTTTCCTAGCCTCCAGTGCGGTCATTTCAATAAATCTCCTTTCAATCTCGGCTTGGGGGCATTCTAGTCCCCTAACATCGATTCATCAACACCTTCCCGATCATCCGCGGGAAGACCATTACAACTTGCCGGATCGAGCTGTAAATAAACTTTATCGCCGGGACTTACGGCATTAAACGGATGCGTGTGCACCGCCAGGATGTCGTCACCGACCGCGACCTTGCACTGATACGCATCGCCCATGAACACCGCCTCGGTTACTTTGCCCTCGAGCACGTTCTCCGTCTCCTGTGGACGCTCCTTATATAAGGGAATGTTTTCGGGCCGGATCGAGATCACTGCCGCTTGGTCCTTCTTGAGCCCCGGCGCCGGGATAAAAGAGAGCAGGCCTTTCTTAGTTTGGAGCTTCCCCGGCCTGTCATCGCCGTTGAGTTCGACGATTTTGCCCTCGATCAAGTTGGTCAGACCCAAAAATGTCGCGGTGAAGCGGCGCGTGGGGCGGGCGTAAAGTTGATGCGGCGCTCCGACTTCGATGAGCTTGCCTCCGTGCATAACCGCAATCTGGTCCGAGATGGCCAATGCCTCCGCCTGATCGTGCGTGACGAAGATAGTCGTAATATTGGTTCTGCGCTGCAGCGCTTTGATCTCGGAGCGCATCTGCACGCGCAGCTTGGCGTCCAAGTTGCTCAGGGGTTCGTCGAGAAGCATGACCTTCGGCTCATTGATCAGCGCGCGGGCAAAAGCGACCCGTTGCTGCTGGCCGCCGGAAAGTTTGGGCGCCGGCCGGTCTTCCAAGCCGTCCAGCCCGACGATCTTTAAGACTTCACTGACTCTCTTTTTGATCACATCTTTGGATTTCCGTTGGATCGTCAGCGGATACGCTACATTTTCCGCCACGGTCATGTGCGGCCAGATCGCGTAGGACTGGAACACCATGCCGATCGGCCGCTTGTTGGTCGGCACATAAACCCGTTCACCCGAGGCGTAAACCGTCTGGCCGCCGATGCTGATTTTGCCGCCGTCAGGACGCTCCAACCCGGCCACACAGCGCAACGTCGTCGTTTTGCCGCAACCGCTCGGGCCGAGAAACGTGTAAAGCGCTCCCTCGGGAATGCTCAGGGTAACACCCTTGAGCACATGGACGCGCTCCTTGTCCTCGCCAAAAAACTTTTCCAGCGCATCAATGTGCACCATGTCTCGTTTCTCTGCCATGTCTCCTCCAATGACCCGCTGCGGTAGCGCGCAACGGCCCGTCAAGACTTAGGACTGAATACGTTTATTCCGCGATACCGATCTTCGCGCCGAACGTTCGCGCGGTGGCGGCCATGGCGACGAGCAAAAGCACCATCATCACGCCCAGCGCGCACACATAGGTGTACTGCCCGCCTTCCCAAAGATCGAACGCCATGATCGATAAAACCGTGCTGTTGTACGAATAAAGCAAGATCGAGGTCGACAATTCGCGCAGCGCGATGATGCTGATGTAGATCCAACCCGCGGTAAAGCCCGGCATCAATAACGGAAGAATAATTTTTCGAAATGTCTGAAACCACGTTCCGCCCGCCGTCAACGATGCCTCTTCCAATTCTTTGTTAATTTGAATCATCGACGCAGACGACGCGCGAATGCCGTAGGGAATATATTTCGTCATGTAAGCCAGCAGCAAGACCCAGATCGTGCCGTAGATGGGAATCGGCAGCGTGAGATAGACCCAGATCAAGCTCACGCCCAAGACGATACCAGGCATGGCGATCGGGATAAAAGTCATCGTGTCAAGAAAGCCTCTCCCCGGCAATTTAGTCTTAACCGTAATCCACGCGATCACCGAGGTCAGCAGCATGACCAATGTCGCGGTGCCGACGGACAGATAAAAGCTATTTTTGAACGCGGTCCACGCCAACGGGTAATTGAGAATGTACTGGTAGTTGGCCCAGGTCATTTTCTGCATCAATTCCCTGGACGGCACGCCGTAATAAGGAATGAACGACGACCAGAGCAAAACAAAAACGGGCAGAATGACCGCGAGTAAAAATACCAGGAACGAAATTCCCAGCGTAAGGTACTTCCACCCGCCGAGATCAATCACGCGCGGCCGGTAGCCTTTGCCGGTAACCGTTGCGTAGCGCTCTTCGCGGCGCGTGATCCGGCCGTAAATCAGCACGCCCACGGTGCTGATCACCAAGAGCGTCACCGCGTAGGCGCCAGCCAGGCCGAAGTCGGAGGGAAACTGGTGAATGGCAAGAAATATTTTTGTGGTGAAAACCGAAATTTTCGCCGGCACGCCGATCAGTGCCGGCACTTCGAAAGCCTCGATACCGCGAATGAAGTTGATCAGCAAGACGCTGAACATCGCCGGCCGCATGAGCGGCAGGGTCACGCGCCAGAAAGTCTGCAATGTGCTTGACCCGGCGGTGAGCGCGGCCTCTTCCAGGGACGTGTCCATGTTACGGAACGCCGCAGACATCAGCAGAAACACGAGGGGATAAAGGTGGATCGATTCCGCCCAAATCATCCCCCACATCGAATAAACGTTGAAGGGCGCCGACTCCAGACCCAAAAGTTCCTTGACGACGATGTTGATCAAACCGATCTTCGGGCTGAGGAGAAGAATCCACGAAATCGTACTCAAGATCCCGGGGATAATGAACGGGATCAACGACATAACGATGAAGAGTTTTTTGAACGGGGTATTGGTGCGCTCGCTTACCCAGGCGAGGAACGTTCCGATCAGAAAAGTCAGGCTGCAGGTGCCGAGCGCGTAGTAGATGGAGTTGCCGAGAAGCAGGTAAAATTCTTTATCAAAGTACGCTTTGACATAATTCTGCAGGGTGTAAGTCGCGCCCGGCTCGCCGATCGGGGCGCTTCTGATGCTGCCGTACAGCAGCATCAGAAGCGGAATCCCGGCAAGATAGAGGACGAAAGCAGTACAGCCGATTAGAATCAGCGATTGGGAATTGAAACGACTCCCCATGTCTAAATCTAATCCTGTCCAACACTTCTAGT
>CAMLCX010000581.1 GCA_946478635.1 uncultured Pseudomonadota bacterium | reverse complement strand
GAGTCAAAGCCTATATCGCTGCCGGCGCGACCAAGTTCATCATGCGACCGTGCGGTCCGTTTGAAAGCTGGCGGGAGCAAGTAGAAATTCTGGCAGGGGAAGTCATTCAGCCGCTGCAAACTCCGGCGGATTAGTAATAGCGGCACCCCGGCGCTTTTCAAGCGCCCGCGTCGCCGGGCACCAACACCGCCGCGCCGCGAATTTTTCCGGCGCGCAACCGATTCAACGCGTCATTCGCCTCTTCCAAGCGAAATGTTTCGATTTCGGTGCGAATGGGTACTTTCGGCGCCAGAGCCATGAGATCAAGGCCATCTTGGCGTGTCAGATTCGCAACCGAGCAGAGCGAGCGCTCCTCCCAGAGAATCGCATAGGGGAAAGCTGGAATCTCGCTCATGTGGATGCCGCCGCAGACCACAATGCCGCCTTTGCCGACCGCTCTGAGCGCCTGGGGAACGAGATCGCCGACCGGCGCAAAGATGATTGCGGCGTCCAGTTTCGCGGGCGGGAGTTCATCGGAGCCGCCGACCCAGGCGGCGCCGAAGTCCAGGGCAAACTTCTGCGCTCGGTTATCGCCGGGGCGCGTGAAGGCGTAAATTTCTCGTTGCTGGTATTTTGCGATTTGCGCGACGATATGCGCCGCGGCGCCGAATCCGTAAAGACCAAGTCGTTTGCCTTTGCCGGCTTTGACCAAACTTCGATAACCGATCAAGCCGGCGCAGAGGAGCGGAGCCGCTGCCGCATCGTTATAGCCTGCGGGAATAGGAAAACAGAATCGCTGATCAGCCACCGTGTATTCCGCATAGCCGCCGTCGCAGGTGTAACCGGTAAATTGCGCCAGGTCACATAGATTTTCCTGATTGTTTTTGCAATAGAAGCATTGGCCGCAGGTCCACCCCAGCCAGGGAACACCGACACGATCGCCGATTTTGAAGCGACTGGAGCCGTCGCCCAATTCAAACACTGAGCCGACGATTTCGTGGCCGGGAATGAGCGGCAGCTTGGGGTCGGTCAATTCTCCGTCGATGACATGCAAGTCGGTACGGCAAACGCCGCACGCGTGGACGCGGATCAAGAGGTGCCCGGGGCCGGGCCGTGGCATTGCCAATTCAGCCTGGCGCAGGGGTTTGCCGGGGTTTTCAAAAAGCATGGCGCGCATGAATCAGAGCTTTATCAAACATGCAGAGGATTCCAACTCGGCGGCGACACCCCTTTAACCCGGGATTATTCGCGGTAAAGCTGCGATCGAGCTGCAACCCTTCCGGAACGAAGGCAAAGCGGTTGTGCCTTCAAGATGCAAGCGGGCGAGTGGCCCCAAGAGGGCAGCAGCGAAAAGGTCAAACATCGTGCCGAGCGCCGAGACCCATATGAAACCTTCGCGCCGGTGCCTTCGTTCCTCCAGGGTCGCACCTCGATCAACGGAGTGTCGTCAGGTTTCCTCGTCGCATGAATAATGCAGGTTAAGTCTTTGTCTTGGGCATTCCCAATCGTGGTATAATCACGCATGGGTTACATCGATTCGAACTTGCTGCCGGACGAGAAAGTTGTCTATCGGGCCAGACTGCACTGGATCATTTTCTGGAAACCCTGCGCCATTGTCCTCCTCGGCATCGTCTTTGTCTTTCTCCAACCGATCATCGGCATGATTGTGCTCGCCATGGGAATTTTGGCATGCATTCCTCCGGTCATCGATTACGCAACATCCGAATTCGGCGTCACGAGCAAGCGGGTGATTATCAAAGTCGGGTTCTTGCGCCGGCGCACGTTGGAGCTGTTGCTGCGCCACGTGGAAGCGATTTCGGTGGAACAAAGCGTGATGGGAAGGATCTGGAATTACGGTTCCATAACGTTGACCGGGACAGGTGGGGTGAGAGAACTGTTCGACCATATCTCAAGCCCCCTCGAATTCCGCCGGCGTATTCAAGGCGAAGCGTCGTAGCAAGGTGATCATAACATGAGATACGTTGGGATTGCCTATTTGGCGGCTGTGGTGCTGGGCTATGCGGGAACGATTGGTGCCGCTGCTCCCGATCACGGGCGCGGCAGCGGCGATTTTTCTCGGGACTTCGGAATAGCGACGGTATCGCCAAACCGGGATGCTTGTTTGACCGTCAAAAACCGCGATCTTAAAACCGGGCAATCTTTCACATTAGTTTGGATTGCCGCCGCAGGCGGAAAGCAGGCGCCGGAAATTCGCTCGGCAACGATCCGAAAGTGGCTGCCCTCTCCCTGCGATCCGGTCAACAGTTCGGTCGAGGATGCTGCCTATAGCTTGGATGCTGGAACCCTCGATACGACAAAAATCTATATCGCCGTGGTCACTAAACCGATAGAACTGCGAGTGATTGGCGCCCAGGTTCGAGGAAAAATCGGTGCGAGCCGGGATATTGTGCTTCGCTCGTGCAGTTCCTTTGAAGGGCTTCACTTCACCGCCTGGTCCGGCGGCGCGCTGAAGGGAAAGAGAGTTTGGCACTCTTATTACTATCTAGGCTACGACGTCGAGCCGACGTGCATTGACGCGGACTTCAAGGAGTAGCGCGTTAATCGAGATCGATGTCTTTGAGCGGTTTCGTGATCGGCTCCTCCTTGGCCTTTTTGAACAGCTCTTGGAACTTGGCCTCGAGAACCTTCGATTTGTTCTTTTCCGCTTCGGCGATTTTTTGATACATTTCGTCGCGCCGGTGGACTTCTTCCTTGACGAAGTTCACGGCGTCTTTCATTTGCACAGTCACTTGGGGCTTTGCAGGGAGCTTATGATCGAGGACGGCGCTCAGCGACGGATCGATGGTCAAAGTGGCATCGCAGCACGGGCAGGTCACAAGGATCGTCTTTGATTTAGTTTCATTCATAATTGCTCCCTGGTCTTGTCGCGTATCTTGTATCGCAGGTCTCGATTATGGAACGCGAAACTCCAAACACAAGAACCGAGACGCCTAGCCGCGCAGCTCGATCTGTTCCCCGTCGGGTCCGGCGAAAACCACGCGGCGCCAGCCGCGCTCGCGCGGCTCGCGGGCGGCGGTGTCGTGTGGCGCGCGGACTAGCTGGACGCCGTTCTTCTGAAGCCCCGCGACGGTTTGCTCGAAGTCGTCGGTCTCGAGGCAAAAGTGAAACCCGCTCATGGCACCATCGGAGTGATGAGTCAATTCAAGCACCGTGTCGCCCAATTTCAGATAGGCGATCTGCGCGCCGCTGGCGGCGGCGTGCTGGAAATAGTGCTTGAACCCGAAGTGACGCTCGTAGAACCGGACCGAGCGGTCGAGATCGGCAACGTGAATCGCCACGTGATCAATGCGCTTGAACACTAGGGGACTCTCCTCATGCCACTAAGGATAGGCTTTTCGCGCCCTGCTTTGCAACCTTCTTGAGAGTGTGAAAATTTTTGCGGGAACGCTAAAATAGGCGCGCAGGATT
>CAMLCX010000580.1 GCA_946478635.1 uncultured Pseudomonadota bacterium | reverse complement strand
GAATCGCCGAAAATCGTCAACGCCATCGCGGCGCATCATGAAGACGTGAAAGCGGAAACCATATTGGCGCCGCTCGTGGACGCCGCCGATGCATTGTCTGGGGCAAGGCCCGGCGCCCGACGAGAAATGATGGAGACCTACACGCGTCGGCTGGAGGAGCTTGAGCGCATCGTTAACGAGTTCAAAGGCGTGGAAAAATCTTACGCTGTTCAAGCGGGTCGAGAAATCCGTATCATGGTGCAGCATGATATCGTTTCCGATGATGAAGCCTCGCGCATGGCTCGGGAAGTTGCCCGGAGAATTGAAAACGAAATGACTTATCCTGGCCAAGTCAAGGTCACCGTAATTCGCGAGATGCGCGCGGTGGATTACGCCAAATAGAAAGTCAGGGCATGCGGGTTTTAATTTTGGGAGACGTGATGGGACGGCCCGCGCGGCGCGCCGTGCGGGACCTCGTCCCGTCACTTATCGAAAAAGAAGAAATCGATCTGGCCATCGCCAATGCGGAAAATTCCTCCGGCGGTATGGGAGTGGACATCAAGAGCGCCAAAGAGCTGCTGTCCGCCGGTGTGCAGGTTTTGACCTCCGGCAATCACATTTGGAAAAAAAAGGAAATTTATCCGTTCCTAGACGAACAAGAAACTCTCATTCGGCCGGCTAATTTCCCCGTCGGCGCCCCGGGCAGGGGATGGTGTGTCTGGCAGCAAAACGGCCTGCGCGCGCTCATTATCAATTTACAGGGCCGGGTCTTTATGCCCAATCATGTGGAAGATCCGTTTCGCTGCGTCGATGAGATCTTGAAAAAATATGGATCACAGTCGCCGGTTGTCATCGTTGATATGCACGCCGAAGCCACTTCGGAAAAATATGCCATGGGTTGGCACCTCGACGGCCGCGTCTCGGTTGTTTTCGGTACCCACACCCACGTGCAAACTGCGGACGAGCGGATCTTTCCAGCCGGTACGGCTTACATTACAGACGTAGGGATGTGCGGGCCCTTCGATTCGGTGATCGGCATGGAGAAAGACAGCGTTATCCGCGGCTTTATTACTCAACTTCCCCGCCAATTCGAAGTTGCCCAAGACAATGTCGTGCTGCAAGGTGTCATCGCCGAGATCGATGAAGAGAGCGGCAGAGCCAAGGCCATTCGCCGGCTAAGAATTCATTGGAAAGACAAGCATTGAGCATGGCTGGCGTCGAGACCCAACTCGAAATCATCAAACGGGGCGCGGTGGAGGTTCTTCCCGAGGAAGAGCTCAATGCCAAACTCAAACAGAATAGGCCGCTTCGGGTCAAAGCGGGATTCGACCCCACGGCCCCGGATCTTCATCTTGGACACACGGTGTTGATCCAGAAGATGAAGCAGTTTCAGGATCTGGGCCACGAGGTGATCTTTTTAATCGGCGATTTCACCGGCATGATCGGTGACCCAACGGGGAAATCCGAGACGCGGAAGCAACTCAGCCGCGAGGAAGTCGCCAAGAATGCCAAAACTTATAAGGAGCAGATTTTTAAGATTCTCAATCCAACGAAGACGATCATTGAATTCAATCATCATTGGATGGAGAAAATGAGCGCAGCTTCGCTGGTCGAGTTGGCGGCGAAGTATAATGTCGCGCGCATGCTCGAGCGCGAGGATTTTAAGCAGCGTTATCAGAAACAGCAGTCGATCAGCATTCACGAATTTCTTTATCCGCTTATTCAGGGCTACGATTCCGTGGCGCTCAAAGCGGACATTGAGCTTGGCGGAACGGATCAGCGGTTTAATTTGCTGGTGGGGCGTGAATTGCAACGAGAGTATGGACAGGAAGCGCAAATCGTATTGACGATGCCGCTTCTCGAGGGGTTGGACGGTGTCCAAAAGATGAGCAAATCTTTGGGCAATTATATCGGTATTAATGAACCTGCCGAGGAGATTTTCGGCAAAGTCATGTCGATTTCAGACTCATTGATGTGGCGCTATTACGAACTCTTGAGCGACAAGCGACTTGACGAATTGGCCGCTTTGCGCGCGCAAGTTGAAGCACGCCAGCTGCATCCGATGGAGGCTAAGAAAGCACTCGCTACGGAATTGGTCCTGCGATTTCATGGCGCGCCGGCGGCAGCAGCGGCGCGCAATTATTTTGAAACTCGTTTCCAAAATAGAGCGATGCCGAAAGACATTCGGCAGCAATTTTTCGCCCGTGAACCCATCTGGATCTGCAGATTGATGGTCGACTTAAAGTTTGCTAAAACGACCAGTGAGGCGCGCCGGCTGGTGGCTCAAAACGCCGTGAAAGTTGACGGCGAGTTGATTACGGATGTGAATTTTCAGTTTGACGGCGCCCGTCATCGCGTCATCGAGGTCGGGAAAAATCGCATCGCTCAAGCAATGGAATCGGCCTGATAGAAAATATTTACGCTAGTATTGACATCACCGCGTTTGCTGCCTATAACATACTTTCGCCCGTTTTCCGGGCGAGCCTCTCTGGTCTTTGAAAACTAAATAGTAGCAACTGCCATTTATGCAGTGACGGTTTAGGGTTTCCGTAAAGCATTTGAGTGCAGCTATCATACTCGACAGTCAATCCTCCACCTAAAGGTGGATTGAAAGTTTTAACTGGAGAGTTTGATCCTGGCTCAGAACGAACGCTGGCGGCGTGCCTAACACATGCAAGTCGAACGAGAAAGGGGCTTCGGCCCTGAGTAAAGTGGCGCACGGGTGAGTAACACGTAGGTAACCTGCCTCTAAGATTGGGATAACATGTCGAAAGACGTGCTAATACCGAATAAGACCACAGTTTCCTCGGAAACAGGGGTCAAAGGTAGCCTCTATTTATAAGCTATCACTAAGAGATGGGCCTGCGTACCATTAGCTAGTTGGTAGGGTAACGGCCTACCAAGGCAAAGATGGTTAGCTGGTCTGAGAGGATGATCAGCCACACTGGAACTGAGACACGGTCCAGACTCCTACGGGAGGCAGCAGTGGGGAATATTGCGCAATGGGCGAAAGCCTGACGCAGCAACGCCGCGTGAGTGATGAAGGCCTTCGGGTCGTAAAGCTCTGTCGGAGGGAACGAATGTTTCTGAGGTTAACAGCCTCGGGAAGTGACGGTACCCTCAAAGGAAGCACCGGCTAACTCTGTGCCAGCAGCCGCGGTAATACAGAGGGTGCAAGCGTTGTTCGGAATCATTGGGCGTAAAGGGCGTGTAGGCGGTTTGTTAAGTCATGTGTGAAATCCCTCGGCTCAACCGGGGAACGACGCATGAAACTGGCAAGCTAGAGTACCAAAGAGGGGGGTGGAATTCCCGGTGTAGCGGTGAAATGCGTAGATATCGGGAGGAACACCTGTGGCGAAGGCGGCCCCCTGGTTGGATACTGACGCTGAGACGCGAAAGCGTGGGGAGCAAACAGGATTAGATACCCTGGTA
>CAMLCX010000579.1 GCA_946478635.1 uncultured Pseudomonadota bacterium | reverse complement strand
GAGTGCTCTGTGACCTCTGTGGCAAACACTCTTGGCCTCCTGCTTTGCGGCCTTTACGTTCTTTGCGGCTAATTTCTTCTCCTTGATTGCGGCTTCGCCGCGCGAAGTGCCGCGCCCTCAGACGAGCCTCCGGTGTCGCAGCGCGGGCAACTCAGCGCGCACTTGTGCTAAATATTCCAGATCGATTTCCGCACTGACAATGCCGGCGCCGTCGGCCAGCTCGGCTAAAATCTTGCCCCACGGGTCGACGATCATCGAGTGACCATGGGTTGCGAAACTGCTGCGGCTTTGTCCGAACTGACCCGGCGCGATGACGTAGGCTTGGTTCTCAATGGCGCGCGAGCGCAGCAGCGGCTCCCAGTGCGCCTCGCCGGTATAGGCTGTGAAAGCCGCCGGGACAAAAATGATTTGCGCGCCTTGTTCAGCCAATCCCCGATAAAGTTCGGGGAAACGCAGATCGTAACAGACGCTGAGTCCCATCGTGCACAAATCGCTCCGTGCCACCGCGATGGCGTCGCCGTAGGCGCGCGTGGCGGATTCGCGGAGCGACACGCCGTTCGCAAGATCGACGTCGAAAAGATGGATCTTTCGGTAAGAGGCTAATAGCTTCCCCGAGGGATCGAAGAGCAGACTGGTATTGTAAGCCTTTTCGCTGCCGGGAATTTCTTCGAGTATCGATCCCGCTAGAAAATAAATCTTAAGTTCCGACGCGAGCGCAGCCAGCGCATTGGCGGTCGGACCGGGAACGGGCTCGGCGTTTTCTCGCTCCAACTTCTTGCTGCCTCGCCAAATAAAAACCTCCGGCAACGCCACCACCTTGGCGCCTTCCAATGCCGCTTGGCGCACCCACCGCGCCGCTTCCGCAAGGTTGGCGGCCTTGTCGTCGGAGGCGACCATCTGCACCGCGGCGGCAAGAAATTTCATCTGCTTTAGTAACCTTGAACTATCTATTCAGAAACACCGGGCAGGGGGCGTTACGCAGCACATACTCGGTGGTGCTGCCAAGAACCATTTCGATAATACGCCGATGGCCGTAGGCGCCGATGAAGAGCAGATCATGATCATGATTGACGAGCTGTTCGATGATTTTCTGTTCCGGATGACCGCGCGTGCTTTCGTACTGAACGTCGATCGCATAACTCGACAGATAGGATTTTGCCTGCTCCAAGTTATTGCGCGCCAGCGACTCCTCCTTGGCAATTGTCAGCACGGTCAGCGGCAGGTTGAGCCTGGTGCAAAACTCCGCGGCCGAATCCATCGCGGAACTGGCCCGTTGGCTTCCGTCGTAAGCAAGCAGCGGCTTTTGGATGGCGGCAAATTGTTTTGTCGAGACAAAGACCGGTCGAGGGCATTTGCGCGTGATGGTTTCGGCCGTCGTGCCCAAAAGACCCGTTGAAAATTCTTCGTTGACGCCGCGGTGCCCGATGACGACCAGATCGGCGACCTTGGCTCGCTCGCAGATCTCGTTGGCCACCAATCCCATGTCGAGAAAGGTTTTGTAGGAAACACCCTGTGTCTCGCAACGCGCCGCAAAGTCGTCGAGGATAAACTTGCCGCGCTCGTTGAGAATATCGCGCATCTTACTGGAAAAATCCAAATAGGGCTCGAAGCCGAGCGAACCGGAGATGTCGTGGAAGAAGGTTCCTTCCAGCGAGATCGTATCGATGATGTGTTGGCCGAAAAGCGTGCCGCTAAACTTCTGAGTAATCCAAATGGCGTAGTCGAGGGCTGCCGTGGAATGTTGCGAACCGTCCAGAGGTGCAAGCACGTTTTTTATCATGTCCGCCTCCGAAGTTTACACCGAGTAAACGCACCCTTGCGCCAAATACGCGCAACTCCCATGGCTTACGATAACAAGGAAGCGCGGTTTTGCAAGGAAAAATCCTAAGAATGGTTTACAAAGACGGCGGTTTTGTGGATAATCAGTCGTGGCCCCGTCCAAAAACAAGCAGGAAGCCCGTCTTCAGGAACTCATCCTTAGCGCCAAACGGCGCAATATCCATGTGCGCACCGAGAAGCTCTTGCGCGAAGCGGGCTATCGCGCGAAGAGCGGCAGTTGTCGATTGAAAGGTCAGGATGTTATTTTGATCGATCGTGACGCCCGCATCGGCGATCAAATCGATTTTCTGGCGAGCGAATTGGCCGAGCCGGAAAACGACAAGGAAAAGACCGAGAACAAGTCGCCGGCTGCTCCGGAAAGCTGACCTGTCCAGCCAATCGCGTCCCTCAGTGAACGCGAATCTTTTTTGCCGCCTCAATACCCAACGAAAACTGATCCTCACCCACCTTAAGGGTCATCATGCCGAGGGAGGGCGCCACGTCGAGCACGTGGACTTTCGCGCCCGGGCGCAGTCCATGTTCCTGCAGATAGCCGAGCAAGCGAACGTCGCGCTCGCCGCCTTCGGTGATGTAGTCGAGTTCGACGCGCTGGCCATCGGCAGCCTCGTTTAACGGAATGGTCTTCTGCGGCGGGCCGGACAAAGCGCCTGGAATCGGGTTACCGTGCGGACATGTGGTTGGGTTGCTCAGTAGCTTAGCCAGCCGCTCCTCGACTTCCTGAGAAATCGCATGCTCCATGCGATGCGCTTCCTGATGCGCCTTTACCCAGTCGAGACCCAACAAATCTGTCAAAAAGCGTTCGGTTAAGAAATGTCGCCGGACGATCTTCTCAGCTATCTTCCTGCCGTCCCCAGTCAAATGGATCTCTTTGCGGCGATTGATGGTCACGTAACCTTCCCGCGCCAGGCGCCGCAATGTGGAGAAAATCGTCGACGGCGAGACCCCGGTTTCGGCCGCAATACGCGCTGCGATCACCGGCTGCGATTCCTCCGCAAGCTGGTAGATAGCCTTGAGATAATCTTCTAAAACATGGCTTAATTGGGGGGGCTGCATTGTCTTGACAAACTTTTTACTTTCGACTATACGAACTTTATTAGTTACCCAATAGAAACTATTTTAATGCTAATCGATTAACTATTAAAGACATGATCATCTTATAATAAAGTTGTTGCGCCAGTTCAAGGGAAACCGGGACATCATGAAACATCGCCTTTACTTCGCCCTGCTCTGCCCCTCGCCGCTTGCCCCGTTCTTCTCCCTTACGCTTGGAACCGCGGTGCCGGGGCTGGTGGGCGCCGGCAGTCTGGGCTTTGTCATTCAAATCTACTTGCAAAATTTGGACTACCGGCCGCAGTGTTTCCTTCTTTCGGCCCAAGCTTCATGATGTATGGAACCACCGGCCACTGTTGCGATACCCCGGGCTGCACATCGATCCTCCAGGCCCGGTAACTTGTTAACGAGCAAAATCACTCGGTACTCGTTCCTCGCTTTCCTCGTTATCGCGAGCGTTTTGAGCATGACCTCCATGGCCGGCGCTCAGGACCAAGCCAGAAGACTTGTCGCCCTGCTCGACTATCTCGGC
>CAMLCX010000578.1 GCA_946478635.1 uncultured Pseudomonadota bacterium | reverse complement strand
ACTGCGGCAATCCCTGTTCCGAGCTGTTGCGCGTGAACTTGAAAGTCGCGCCGACTCAGCCGGAAAATCAAAAGCGGCTCGGTGGACTCGCGGGCGATGCGGCGGGTTTTCCGAACGGCCGCCGTCCCAACGACGACGTAACCGACATCGCAATTCGAGTCGTGGGCGGCGCGAACTATATCGCCGCGCGCGCCGGTGACGGGGTCAATTTTCTCCAGGGCGCGCAAGGATCGAATCTGACGCCCAACGGAATCTACAAAGTGTTTCCCTATTTGCCAACGCCATACGACGGCCGGAATCGCCGGCACATCGACTGCGGTGAAGCGGGCGCCAATCCCTGTAATTGACCGGCTGTTCGCCGGAGGAGGATGAGCGTCCTCCTCCGGCGACTGCGTGCGAAGGAGACCGGACATGAAATTCCAACAAAGCATGATCGTGACGATTCTCACCGCGTTAAGCATTTTCAGCGTCGCGGTGGAGCTTTCACTGGCTCAGCAAGCTCGCACCGATTATCAGATCGGCTACTACCAGCAAATGCTCAAGCGCAATCCGCGCAATACGACTGTCTTACTCGGGCTCGGCGATGCTTTGATCCGTAAAGCCAGAGAAACCGGCGACCCGAGCTATTTCAACCACGCCGAGGAAG
Source organism: uncultured Pseudomonadota bacterium (assembly GCA_946478635.1). Next base: position 2,779 of record CAMLCX010000578.1, on the reverse strand, counting down.
CACTGCAAAAGGCTTTGGCGATCGCGCCGCAAAACGCCGGCGCTTTACGCCATCTCGCTTATGTTTTTTATTCGCGCCACGAATTTGCGCCCGCCGCGGTTCAGGCGCGCCGAGCCTTGGAGATCAATTCCGAGGACGGCGACGCCTACGGCATTCTCGGCGACGCGCTGCTCGAAGTCGGTCGGTACGCCGACGCCGAGGCAGCGTACGATCACATGGTGCAGCTGGAACGAAGTCTCTACTCGTATAGCCGGTTGGCAGGGCTGAAGAGCACGCGCGGCGATAGCGCGGGCGCGATTGCGGATTTAGAACGTGCTGTCGCCCTTGGGAAAGCAGCAAAACAGCCGAGCGAGGGCATCGCCTGGGCGGAGTGGCAGCTCGGCATGGAGCATTTCGCCATCGGTGACTTACTGAAGGCGGAGAGTTGTTATCGACAATCGCTGCAAACGTATCCGAATTACTATCGGGCTCTAGCCGGCATGGCGCAGTTACGCACCGCGCAAAAGAGCTACGATGAAGCGATCGATTTCTATCAAAAGGCCATCGCCATACTGCCGATGCCCGACTATGCCGCGGCGCTGGGCGACATCTACGCGAAGACGGGGCGAGACGAGCAAGCGCGTCAACAGTATGCGCTGGTCGAATACATCGGCCGGCTGAACGAGATCAACAAGGTTCTTTACAACCGGGAGCTCGCTTACTTTTACGCCGATCACGACCTGAAATTAAATGTCGGGCTGGAGCTGGCGCAGCGCGAGTTGGATTACCGCCGCGATATTTATGCCTACGATCTTTTGGCCTGGAATCTTTACAAGAACGGCAGACTCGACGAAGCGCGCGCCGCTATCGAAGAAGCGCTCAAGTTAGGCACGAAAGACGCCAAGCTGTTTTTCCACGCGGGCATGATTTACTCGTCTTTGGACGCGAAGGCGAAAGCTACCGAATTTCTTTCTCTCGCGCTCAGCACCAATCGCAATTTTCATCCCGTCTTTAGCGCAACTGCCGCAGAAATCCTCGAGCGCTCGGAACACGGCACTGACCGAGCCGGCGTCGAGAGGCAAGGCCAAGGAGGATAAAGCGATGGACATGCGCCGGATCGCCGTTATCTGGTTCGCCGTTTTGACGATTTTCGGCGCCGACCGAGCGACGGCTCATCCTCTGGGAAATTTCAGCATCAGCCATTATTCGGCGATTCGTATCGGCAAAGACGCGGTCGAGCTCAGATACATCATCGATATGGCCGAAATTCCGACTTTCCAGGAAATGCAAGAAAACAGGATCACCGTCGATCTCGACGACGTCACCTTACAAGCCTATCTCACACGCAAGGCGGAGATTCTGCGCGATGGTTTGTCGCTGCAGGTCGGTGGCAAGCCACTAGGGCTTCAACTTGATTCGAGGGAGATCATTTTTCCGCCGGGCGCGGGTGGTTTGCCAACGATGAAAATCGGCATGCTTTTTAAAGCTAAGCTCGATGGCGCTTCGATAAGCGAAGAACAGTCACTGGATTATCGTGATGGCAATTTTGCCGGACGAGCCGGCTGGAAAGAAATTATCGCGGTAGCAGATGCCGGCTTGAAGTTGATTAATAGTTCGGTTCCCGGCACGGATCGCAGCCGACAATTAAGCGATTACCCGACCGATCTCCTAAACAGCCCGCCGCAGCAGTTGGAAGCGCGCATCAATTTTACCGTCGGCACCGTTCCGCCAGCGGTTCTTCCCGTGCGCAGTCCGATCTCGGTCGCCAAAACAACTCGTCAGACGTTAGAGCCGTCGAACAAAATTCTACCGCCGGAGCAAACGCACAGGGTAGACACAAACTTGAATTCTGCAAGGTCAAGCGACGATTCTTCCGTCCAACTCGCAGCCAACAGGCAAACGACGCCGCGCAATTCGTTCACGGATATTATGGCAACCAAGCAGCTCGGCTTGGGAATCGTTCTGCTGGCGCTCGGCGTTGCCGTCGGCCTCGGTGCGTTTCACGCTCTTGAGCCGGGACACGGCAAGACTTTGGTCGCGGCGTATCTCGTCGGCTCGCGCGGCACGTTCAAGCATGCGTTGCTGCTCGGCTTGATCGTCACCGCGGCGCACACCGCGGGCGTGTATCTGCTCGGCGCGGTCACTCTCTATGCTTCGCAGTACATCGTGCCGGAGCAGCTTTATCCCTGGTTGGGATTGGTGTCCGGGGTCATGATCTTGGTGCTCGGCGTGATTCTTTTGGTGCGGCGTTATCTGGGCAAAGACGCGCTGTCGGGTCATGTTCATCACGGTCATTCGCATCATGGGCTGGGCCACCCACATCATCACGCGCACCATCACGGCCATGGGCACCAGCACGATCATCACGAGGGCCAAGTATCATTGCGCGAGCTCATGACCCTCGGCATCAGCGGCGGCATCGTGCCGTGCCCCGCGGCTCTGGTCGTGCTCTTGAGCGCGGTATCGATGCAGCGGATCGGCTTCGGCTTGCTGCTGATCGGTGCCTTTAGCGTGGGCTTGGCGGCGGTGCTGATCGCCATCGGTGTTTTGATGGTTTATGCGCGCCAATTCATGGCGCGGTTTCACGGCGAGGGGCGAATCGTGACCCGCTGGCTGCCTTTGACTTCGTCCGTGTTCATCGTGCTCTTTGGCGTCGGACTCACCTGCCAAGCGCTCGTGAGCGGCGGTTTCATTCGGTTGTGAAGCTGGAATAACTATCGATGGAGGAAAAAACATGAGAGGCAAATTAGCTTTAGAAGTCGGCTTTGTGATTTTGGCAGTCACGTTGTGCGGAACGTTC
>CAMLCX010000577.1 GCA_946478635.1 uncultured Pseudomonadota bacterium | reverse complement strand
ATCGACCTTATCCGAAGCGGAACAACGCTCCCTTTCATCCGTGAACTTTACGATAAAGACGCGCCAGGCATATACTTCAGTTCCATCGTGGCTCAAGAATTGCTCGCTGGCGCCCGATCGCCCGCGGGGAAAAAACACGTCGAGATATTTTCCGTCCCTTCGAGAGAGTCGGTCGGGTTGTAACTCCCGGTCACAACCACCGGAAGGATGCCGGAGAAATTTTGGCCAAGGTTCTGCACGATAGACCGGATCTTAGAGGTAAACTACCGGCGTTGGTGAACGACTGTTTACTGGCTTTGAGCACTCGTTCGCTCGGCGCGACGTTGTACACTAGAAACCGGGATGACTTCACGCTGCTTCAGAGCCGACGCTCGTTTTCGCTGGTTGTTGTCAGTTGAATGGCACCGGGTATCTTCGCGCCGACTCTCAGTATCGGCGTGGCCATGAAAGTCACACGATGACGCACGCCCAGAACAATTCCACCGCCGCGCGATTCGTTTTCGACAATACCTATGCGCACGAACTGGAGGGCTTCTACGTGACCTCGCAGGCGGCGCAAGCGGCGCGGCCTGGGTTGGTCAAACTCAACCGTGAATTGGCTGAAGAATTGGGGCTGGATGCCGTTGCTCTCGATTCCGAGGAAGGCGCGCGGATCTTCGCCGGCAATGAGACACCCGAGGGAGCGGCGCCGCTGGCCCAAGCGTACGCCGGCCACCAGTTCGGCGGCTTCGTGCCCCAACTTGGCGACGGGCGGGCGCTGCTCCTGGGCGAGATGATCGACCGTCACGGACGTCGCCGCGACATTCAGCTCAAAGGCTCGGGTCCCACTCCCTTTTCGCGCGCCGGTGACGGCCGCGCAGCACTCGGGCCGGTGCTGCGCGAATACCTGATCGGCGAAGCGATGCACGCGCTCGGCATCCCGACGACCCGGGCACTTGCCGCAGTCGTCACAGGCGAGCCCGTGTTTCGCGAGGAGGGCGCGCTGCCGGGAGCGGTCTTGACCCGCGTCGCTGCGAGCCACATCCGCGTCGGCACCTTCCAATTTTTCGCCGCCCGCGGCGAGCAAGCCAAGGTGCGTCGCCTGGCCGATTACGTCATCGATCGCCACTACCGGGAGCTGAAGGGCCAAGCGAACCCCTACCTGGAATTGCTCGAGCGCGTGTGCGACAGCCAGGCGGCGCTCGTCGCCAGCTGGATGCATATCGGTTTCATCCATGGCGTGATGAACACCGATAATATGGCGATCTCCGGTGAGACCATTGACTACGGCCCGTGCGCCTTCATGGACCATTACGATCCGGCCACGGTCTTCAGCTCCATCGACATGCACGGCCGCTATGCCTACGCCAATCAGCCCAGGATCGCGCAGTGGAATCTTGCGCGGCTGGCGGAGACGCTTTTACCCTTGATCGATGCCGATGAAAAGCGCGCCATCGCCCGCGCAAGCGAAGTGGTCAATGCCTTTCCGGAACGATACGAACGCCACTGGCTGAAAGGCATGCGCGTCAAGCTCGGACTGGCCAACGAGGAAGAAGCCGATCTCAACCTTTCCACGGGGTTTCTTAGCTCGATGGAGGGCAAGAACGTCGACTACACACTGGCTTTCCGTTACCTCGCCGACGCGGCGTTGGGCGATGAGGAACCGATTCGCGCGCTGTTTGCCGATCCGTCGGCCTACGATCTCTGGCGTGGACACTGGCGCGCGCGGCTTTCGCGCGAGGCTGTGACACCTTTGCTGCGCGCGCAGGTGATGCGGCGCGTTAATCCCGCGTTCATTGCGCGCAATCATCGAGTCGAGGAAGCCTTGAGCGCCGCCGTGGAACACGGCGATTACGCCCCTTTCACGACGCTGCTGAATATCCTATCGCGACCTTTCGACGATCAGCCGGAGTTCGCCGCCTTTGCTCAACCCGCACCGGAAGGACGCGAACGTTATCAAACCTTCTGAGGCACCTGAGTGACGCGTCCGGGCGACGCAAAATATTTTCCACCCGCTGCGCAAACAAGAACACTTTCTGTTTGCGGCAAACAATCCCCACGACAACCCGGACCGGATGAAGCTCAAGACCTGACACCTTGGATCAGGTCTCCACTCGCCCACCGTAGGGCAAGCGGTGGGCACGGCGCGTTTGATCGTTGCATCCGTCAAAATGTACATGTAATATTTACTTATGGACATTTCAGTGACTCAGTTCCGCGCCAGTTGTTTGCGCCTCATCCGCCGGGTTGAAACCGGCGGCGAATCGGTTGACATCAAGCGCCGCGGCAAAATCGTCGCTCGACTTTCTCCGCCGCCGGCTGCCGGTCAAAGGGCACGCAGGCCCTGGGAGCGGCTGCGCGGCTCCGGCGAGCTGTTGGCTGCTGCGGGCGAGTCCGTGTTGCTCGAGAGCGACTTCGAGGCGTCTCGGTGACCGTCCTGTTGGACACCCATGTCTGGCTTTGGTGGCTGCTCGGTTCGGAACGTATCGCGAAGAAGGAACGACAGGCACTCGATCGTCTGGCGGCCGGCGGCGCGTTGCGCATTGCGGCAGTGAGCCTGTGGGAAGCCCAGATGCTCCACGAAAAGGGCCGCTTGGCCCTGGATCGCCCCTTCGACATCTGGCTACGAGAAGCCGCGGCTGCCGATGTAGTGCAGGTGATGCCGCTCGACATTGAAGTAGTGATAGAACTCGACAATTTGTCCCGATCGTTTCACGGCGACCCGGCCGATAGACTGATCGTCTCCACGTCCCGGGCGCATAAGTTCCCTCTGGCGACGCATGATGCCGCCATCCGAAAAAGTCGCGTCACCACTTTCTGGAAACCGACCTAGGTCCAATTTCATAAATCACGTAATCACGGAGAGAACCCCCTGATCTTCTCGATGGCGCCGCCCGATATAGCCCTCTGACGCCGCTGATGTTGTATCTTGCACGAGCCATCCTTGGGGTCATCTATCAAAGGGTCCGCCACTGGCGATCGGCAAGAGCTGATATTTTTCGAAGACGGGTGTAATTTCTAACAGGAGACACACCGACTGAACATGGCGCAAAAATTTTACGTAGTATGGTCGGGACGGCAGACCGGCATATTCACCCATTGGGCGACCACCCAGCGCGCTGTGGACAAGTATGCCGGGGCGCGTTTCAAGTCGTTCCCGACCCGCGCGGAAGCCGAGGAGGCCTTCGCCGGCGGGGACGGAAGCGTTGCGCCCAAATCGGCCGGCATGCAAAAAGTCGGCGCACTGGACGGCGAACGCCAAGCCCCGTATGCCGCTCACCGGTTCGATGTCAGCATTTATTGCGATGGCGCCTGTGAACCCAACCCCGGCCATGCCGGCTCCGGCATCGTGGTCTATCGAGCCGGCAAACTCGCGGAGTTGTGGTACGGGCTGTACAACCCCATGGGGACCAACAACACCGCCGAGTTGAACGCCCTCTATCACGC